>CAZLOF010000027.1:0-16768 GCA_964560745.1 uncultured Thermoflexus sp. | reverse complement strand
GTGGCCTGCCAGCAATCGGCTGTGGCTGAGTGTGCATGACAATCGTAACGCAGACTGGATACCCGAGACTTTCGAAAAAATTGCGGCAGAATTGGCTTATTGGCTATGAAAACACCTACCCATTATTCGGCTGTTTATTTGTTTTTTGTGCGCGATGCACAGCTATTGCTCATCCGTCGGTTTAATACGGGTTTTGAAGATGGCAATTACAGTGTGGTTGCCGGGCATGTCGAATCTGGCGAATCTGCGACGGCGGCGGCAGTGCGCGAAGCCCGTGAAGAAGCTGGAGTCGAAATTGCATCCCATGATCTTGAATTTGTGCACGTGCAACATCGCAAATCTACCCCAGTGCATGAATATTGTGATTATTACTTTTTTGTGCGGCATTGGCTGGGCGAGCCGCACAATTGCGAACCCGATAAGTGCGACGATATGCGTTGGGTGTCGCCTAAGCAATTGCCACCCAACACCGTGCCATTTGTGCGCCAAGTGATTGAGGCCGTGTTTGAGAAATCGGCGCGATATAGCGAATATGGATTTGTGGCAATGTAATTTTGTGTTTTTGTAAGCTTGATTTGAGGTCAATTGTGGCGTTTTATACAATCTCTAATTTCTAAATCTATAAGGTAAAGTGACTATAAGTGTTATAATTTGACCCTACAGCGTTGATCGAGACACGCATCGGCCTAAGGGTGTTGACAGAGAGCAATTTCGGTGATGGGTGAAAGAATTGCAAACAGCCAAGCCAATGTACCCCTCGTGAGTGCGTGGCGAAGTATGTGGTTACACATAATAAGCCACGACGGGCACGCCCGTAATAGCGTGATGAGTGTTGCTGACGTTTTAGTTAGCAACTGAAGTTGGGTGGAACCGCGAGATAAACCGCTCGCCCCAATGTGCAAGCTTGCTTGCACGGGGTGAGCGGTTTTTTATTTTTCGATCTCGCACTTTAGGCGCGAAAGGAGACAACAATGTACGACAAACTGATTGCTTATTTAGATCAACACCAAGCGCAATACCGCTTGATACAACACGAAGCCGAAGGCCGCACCGATGTGGTCAGCCAACTGCGTGGCAATACACTGGCACAAGCCGCAAAATGCATCATTGTAATGGTGAAGATTGGCAAAAAAGACAAAAAATATGTGCTGGCCGTCATCGCTGGTGATGCCAAACTCGACATGAATGCCGTCAAGGCCTTGGTGGGCGGCGATTACGCCACCTTTGCCCCGTCTGAAATCGCCGAACAACTGGGCGGCTCGCCCATCGGCACGATCTTGCCATTTTCATTTAACGAACAATTAACGCTGGTGGTTGACCCAGCCTTGCTAGCGCACGACGAAATTTATTTCAATGCCGCGCGTCTCGATTGCTCAATGGTGCTCAAATCTGCCGATTATGTGCGTATCGTCAACCCACGCATCGAAAAGGTCGCGCAATCTGGCGAAGCCAATGCAAAACCCAAAATCCAAAATCCAAAATCGGATGAGGTGATTGCGTATGGCAAAGGCAAGACCATGCCAGCCCAGCTCTACAAAATCCGCCATTCGTTAGCCCACATTATGGCGCAAGCTGTGCTCGAATTTTTTCCCGATGCCAAGCCAACCATCGGCCCGCCGGTTGACAATGGCTTTTATTACGACTTTGGCGTGCCCAAGCCATTTACGTCAGAAGATTTAGCCAATATCGAAGGCCGTATGCGCGACATTGTGCGCAAAAATGTAGTGTTTACGCGCCGCGAGGTCAGCGCCGACGAGGCGCGGGCGGTGTTTGGCAATAACCCATTCAAGCTTGAATTGATTGACGGCCTAGCCAAAGGCGAAGACGATATGGGCGAGAAAGGCGAGGGCGCAGCGGCTTCGACGATCATTTCGCTCTATACCCAAGATACGTTTACCGATCTATGTCGCGGCCCACATGTGGTTAGCACCAACGAGATTAACCCCGAAGCCTTCAAAATCTCACAATCGTCTGGCGCATATTGGCGCGGCGATGAGAAAAACCCGATGCTGCAACGCATTTATGGATTAGCGTTTGAGAAAAAAGAGGAACTCGATCAGCACTTGAGTTTGATCGAAGAAGCCAAAAAGCGTGACCACCGCAAGATTGGGGCCGAGCAAGAAATTTTCATTTTCGATGATGAAGTTGGTCCGGGTTTGCCCTTGTGGTTGCCTAATGGCGGTATTTTGATCGAACAACTCGAAGATTTGGCGAAAAAGATGGAATTGGATGCCGGTTATGACCGTGTGCGCACACCGCATGTCACCAAAGAGCAATTGTTTTTGCGCTCTGGTCATTTGCCCTATTACGCCGAAAGCATGTTCCCGCCGATGGTGATGGACGGCATTACCTATTACATGAAGCCGATGAACTGCCCGTTCCATCATAAATTGTTTGCCGCCCAACAACACAGCTACCGCGATTTGCCAGTGCGCTTCGCCGAATATGGCACGTGCTATCGCTATGAGCAATCGGGCGAATTGCAGGGCTTGATGCGGGTGCGCAGTATGCAAATGAACGATGCGCATATTTATTGCACCCCAGAGCAATTTGAAAGCGAGTTTATGGGCGTAATTGATTTGTATCAAAAATACTTTAAAATCTTCGGCATCGATGCCTATCAGATGCGATTAAGCTTGCATAGCAAAGAGGGGCTGGGCAAAAAGTATGTAGACAACCAAGAGATGTGGCTAAAAACCGAAGAAATGGTGCGCCGTGCCATGATCAATGGCAACGTGCCATTTGTTGAGCGTGAAAACGAAGCCGCCTTTTATGGCCCCAAGATCGATGTTCAGATTTGGAGCGTGATCGGGCGCGAATTTACCTTGGCGACCAACCAAGTAGACTTTGCTGTGCCAGAGCGTTTTGATTTGAAATATACCGACAAAGATGGGGCTGAAAAAGTGCCTCTGTGTCTGCATCGCGCCCCCTTGGGCACGCACGAGCGTTTTATTGGCTTTTTGATCGAGCATTTCGCTGGCGCGTTCCCGCTGTGGCTGGCCCCGCAACAAGCCACCATCATTCCTATCGCCGACCGTCATGTTGAATTTGCGCAACAAGTTGCCAAGCGGCTTCAAGCCGAGGGGCTACGTGCTAAGGTTGACAATGGGCACGACCGTATGCAAAACAAAATCCGCAAAGCCCAAATGCTCAAAATTCCTTATATGCTGGTCATTGGCGATAAGGAATTGGCGGCAGATTCGGTGGCGGTGCGCTTACGCACCGGCGAAGATCTTAAATCGATGACAGTGGCGGCCTTTGCCGCCCGCGCCAAACCCATCATCGAAAGCTATGCGATGACACTTTAAATTAATGGTTAATGGTTAATGATCAATGGTTAATGGTTAATGGCGAATTTGTTCATTAACCATTAACCATTAACCATTATGTTAAAGCGCGGCTTTGGCGGCGGCCAATACTTCTTCGTAATTGGGTTCGTCGCCCAACGACTTCATGTAATCAACGTAGGTAAGGGTGTTATTGCGGTCAATAACAAACACAGCGCGGCGCAAAAAGCGGCGTTCCTTGATCAGCAAGCCATAATTAATGCCAAATTCGGCATTTAACACGTCTGAAACAGTAATGACGCGATCGACACCGGCATTACCACACCACTTTTTCTGCGTCATTGGCATATCGGTGCTAATGACATACACGGCGATATCATCGCCCAAATTTGAGGCCTCGACATTAAAGCGGCGGGTTTCACGGTCACACACATTGGTGTCGAGCGATGGCACAGCTGCCAAAATGCGCACTTTGCCTTTGCCGGCGTTTACCACATCGACCGCGCTCCAGTCGTTGGCGCTGGCGATGAAAGTTGGGGCGGTTTGCCCAACCGCGACATCATTGCCGATGAGAGTGGCATCATTGGGGCCAAGTTTGACGACGCCTTTGCGTTCTACATTACTCATTTTTTTTATTTTCTCCTGTAATTTTTTTTCCACGCATATTGGGTCACTTCTCAATAGTTCGGGGTTAATCTGAAAGATGTAATGTCGAAATTACTATATGCCGTTTGGGAACGGGGACAAAGCCCCCGTTCCCAAACGGCATATAGTGATTTCGACGAAAATTTATTTGATTTCCCCTGTTTTCTTGAGAAATTCCCACATTGCCCTATTTGGGGTAATAAGGCAACGGCGCGAGTTTATTTGTAATTGTCGGCACAGCCGACGATGTTATGATTTTATGCGATGACATCGAGGGCAACTCATGTCATTTTAATCAGGTAAGGGCAAGGCTGTCATCTGCTTTCTAATCCAAATGAAAATAGGCTTCAAGCTCGATAAACGTTTCATCGGGGCGGGCATTGGCATCCATAAACGATGCCATAAAATTTTGCCAACGTGTGTTCACTTCGGTCGTAGCCATCTTCGCTTGGGCCGTTTGCAAGCTATCTTCGGTCTCAAAATAGCCAAAAATCAGGCCATCGGGTCGCATAAATAGGGTGTAATTGTGCCAGCCTGTCTCGCGTAATGCCGCCAACATGTCGGGCCATACCTGTTTATGATGCTCTTTGTATTCTGCAAGCCGATCTGCACGAACTTTAAATTGAAATCCAATTCTTTTCATAAAATGCCTTTAAATTTAACCTATTTACTGGCATCTCATCAATAAACAGGGGAAATTAAAACAAGTTTTCGCCGAGATCACAATCACTGCATATTTGACGAAGGCATTGCCCTCGTCAAATATGCAGTGATTGTGACCTCGGCATTATGTTTTTTGTCAACTCCCCTAATGATTGAGAAGATACTATTTACTGTATTTTCATTTAAGATACCATCTATGTTTTACGAAATATGTCAAAATCAGCAGATAAAATATAAGCCGTATGATTTGTGAAATTGTATAAATCATAACCTTAATTAAGCACGTATTATGGATAAACCCCTCTTTTTGCCTCGCACAATTTTTAGCCCCGAACATGATATGTTTCGTCAAATGGTGCGGCGTTTTGCCGAAACCGAAATGTTGCCACATAACGAAGCATGGGAACACACAGGCATGGTCTCACGCGAGTTGTGGCTTAAGGCTGGTGAACAGGGCTTATTGGGCGTAGATGCTCCCGAACCCTACGGCGGCGACATGAATGATTATCGATATGGGGCCATTATTAGCGAAGAATTTGCCCGGGCTGGGGTGGCTAGCGCCGGTGCCGGTATTACTTTGCACAACGATGTCGTCTTGCCTTACTTCATTCATTATGCCAACGACGAGCAAAAAGCCCGTTGGTTGCCGGGGGTGTGCAGTGGCGAAAAGATTTTAGCCCTTGCCATGACCGAACCCAACACCGGCAGCGATGTCGCGTCTATTCGCACGACCGCGATTCGAGATGGCGATCATTATGTGGTCAATGGAGCCAAAACCTTCATTACCAATGGCATTTTGAGTGATATTGTCGTGGCGGCAGTTAAGACCAACCCACATGAGCGACATCGTGGGGTGAGCATGTTGGTAATCGAACGCGGGATGGAAGGTTTTACCCGTGGACGCAAACTTGAGAAATTAGGCTTGCGTTCGCAAGATACTGCTGAGTTATTCTTTGAGAATGTGCATGTGCCAATAAGCAACTTGTTGGGGCGCGAAGGTGAGGGCTTTGCCTATATGATGAACATGTTGCCACAAGAGCGGCTAAGTGTGGCAGTTGGCGCGGTAGCGGCTTGCGAAGCGGCCTTGGGCTGGACCGAGCAATATTGCAAAGAACGCACAGCTTTTGGGCAGCCGATTGGCAAATTTCAAAATTCACGCTTTAAATTGGCCGAAATGGCCACCGAGATTCAAATTGCGCGGGTGTTTGTCGATCGCTGTATCGAAGAATTGAACGCCAAAACCTTAAGCGCCGAAACCGCCGCGATGGCAAAATGGTGGATCACTGAATTGCAAGGCCGTGTGATGGATACCTGTGTGCAATTGCACGGCGGCTATGGGTTTATGATGGAATACCCTATCACCCGTTATTATGCCGATGCCCGCGTACAACGCATTTATGCCGGAACCAATGAAATTATGAAAGAAATTATTGGGCGGCGAATGGGGTTTTGAGAGTAAAGCAATTGAGGTGATACATACAAGTGTTTGAAAAGTTACTTTGCAAATTTGCCCCAAATGCAAAATTGTTGCGAACGTGGGAGTTAAAAGGCGGTCAATCGGCGCAAGTAACAGCGCTAGAGGTGATGCACAACGATGGGCGCAGACAAAAAATGGTGGTTCGGCTACATGGCAAGGTCGATTTGGCAAATAACCCCAATGTTGCTGCGGTTGAATTTAGGCTGTTGCAACTGTTAAATGCCGCCGGAGTGGCTACACCTGCGCCGATTTATCTTGACACCGATTGCGATATTTTTCCTGTGCCGTGTCTTGTCATCGAATTTATTGACGGGCAACCCGAATTTGCGCCAGACGATGTGCCAAACCGTGTGCAACAACTGGCGGCACAATTGGCAAACATTCATCAGGTTGATTGCAGTGCCGCCGATATGTCATTTATGCCACAACAAGCGACCAGCGTTGCCACAACCTTGCGCCAGCGCTCCGCTATGCTCGATGAATCGTTGCATGAAGGTGATATTCGGGATGCGTTAGCGGCGATTGGGCCATTGTCGCCCCACAATGCGCCAGCCATTTTGCATGGCGATTATTGGCCGGGCAATGTATTGTGGCAACATCGGCAACTTGTGGCCGTCATTGATTGGGAAGATGCCGAATTTGGCGACCCCTTAGCCGACCTTGCCAATAGCCGACTTGAAGTGTTGTGGGCATTTGGGTGTGAGGCCATGCAACAATTTACCGACGTTTATCGCGCGGCTTCAATCATCGACTTTACCCATTTACCTTATTGGGATTTGTATGCCGCATTGCGGCCTTGTTCAAAAATTGGCAATTGGGGATTAGATACAGATGCCGAAAACGCGATGCGTGAAGCGCATTATTGGTTTATTCAACAGGCCTTCGCCCATTTACCGTTTTAGGAAAATGTCTCACGCAAAGACGCAAAGACGCGAAGAAAAACGCTGCGCCTTTGCGTTTTTGCCACCTTGCTACTTTGCATAAAATCGACATCAAGGCATAATAGATATATGTTACAAGGTTGGGTGAGCACTTATACCGCAATGGAGCTTGAGGGTGTAGTATGGCTAGTTTTTCAAGATGCACGTTATGCCACAGACCGCGAGCATGGCTGGCGCTTTGAAGGGATGCGTCAGCTTGGCATCGGCGACCAATTGACGATTTTTGACAACGATGGCGGTATTTTATGGTCGGGAGTGATTGCCCCACGTCGTGTCGGCATATTGGGCTTACGCAAATTAAACCCAGACCATTACGAATGGTCGCCCGAAGGCATTAGCCGCGAAACGTGGATGAGATGGCTAAGTCAGCACCCCGCCTTAGCCGCGACTTATCAACCCGCAACCGAGGTCAACAACAAATAAAACTCATTTTTGCCGATTTCACTACTATCTCCCATAGCTACGCTATGGGAGATAGTAGTGAAATCGGCCCTTTTTAATTTGACAATGTCAAGTTAAATTGGAAGGCGAACCCAAGGACGCGCCAAATATAAAAACGGCCAAGGAATACCCGACAAAATAATCAGCATTACCGTTGTCATAATCAATGTGCCGCGTTTAAGGCGCAACGTATCGGGCTGAATGCGCTTGAGATACCAATTGCACCAATGCGAAATGCCAATTGCAATAAACATTTGCAGCGGATGCTCAAGCACAAAAAAACGCAACACACTGTTTTTCATAATCACGGCCAAATCAAGCGCGTTAAGGCTAGCATTGACAAAGGTGTTAGGCAATAAATACATGCCAAGGCCAAAAATACATTGAATGCTAATGATCCACGCAAACACACGCAACCCAGCGCGATCAGCAGCTTGCCACGTTTGATGAGTGCGCCAGCCAAGCCATAATCGCGCTGTTACCCACAAACCCACTGCCAACACCAACCAACGGGTGAGATTATGAAATATGAGAAGTGCAGGGTAAATTGTCATCGTCAACCACGATTTTATCCCAACAAGCAATTCTCACGCATACAATTATTTGCCGCCATCAATCGAAATCACTTGCCCCGTAATCCACGCCGCATAATCTGAGGCAAAAAATAACGCGCCATGCGCAATATCATCGGGTGAGCCGAGCCGTTTAAGCGCAATCGATTGCACCAGTCGTTGCTGCCCTTCTTCGCCATACGACTGCCATTGCCGCTCGGTGTTGGGGTTTGAGCGCACAAACCCTGGCGCAATATTGTTGACGGTGATGCCCCAAGGCCCCAATTCATGCGCCAATTGGCGGCTAAGGCCAATTTGGGCCGCCTTGGCCGAGGCATAAGCTTGGATGCCGGTTAGACTAATACCCAAACCCGCCCCGCTCGAAATGTTGATAATACGACCAGCTTGCGCTGCCTTCATGCTGGGGGCGACGGCCTGCGCAAAATAAAAAGCCCCGCTGACGTTTACATCATAAATGGCCTGCCATTCACGCGGGGTAATTTGTTCGATTGGGCGACCTACTTGCCCCAACACCCCGCCTGCGTTATTCACCAGCACGTCAATACGCCCAGTTGCCGCCAACACCTCAGCCACCATCTTTTGCACGGCAGGTTGATCGCTGACATCGACGACATGCGCCGTACCATTACCGCCACTGCCTGCACCAACTTGGTTACACTGGGCGGCGGTTTCAGCCACTTCATCGGCAATGACATCACAGGCAAACACCTGCGCCCCACGCGCCGCAAACGCCAACGAGATTGCACGGCCAAAGCCATGCGCCGCGCCGGTAACAATGATGGTTTTATTTGGGAATTGGATGTTCATGGGTAGAGAGTTGGTTGCATGGTTGCAACTTGCAACTATGCAACTTGCAAATTAGGAAACTTGCTAAGCGGAAAAATATCGACTTGCGCCGAGCGTTGTTGGGCCAGAAATCCGCCATCGATGACGAGCATATGACCGGTGATATAGCTGGCATCGTCGGAAGCCAAAAAGAGCACCGGCCCAGCCATTTCGTCGGGTTCACCCACGCGGCGCAATGGGAATGTTTCGCCACGCACTTGTTTCAGTTCAGCCGACATGCCTTTGCTATCAACCGAACCGGGCACAATGGCATTAACGCGCACCCCATAAGGCCCAAGGTCGAGCGCCATTGCGCGGGTGAGCGCCTCGATCCCGCCTTTGGCCGCGTCGTAGGCTGCGTTGCCACGATGCGCCCGCGTTGCGCCACCGCTCGACACATTGATGATAACCCCTGCGCGTTTGGCTGCCATAATCTTGGCAGCCCGTGCCCCACACAAAAATGCGCTGTTTAAGTTCACCGCAATAATACGGTTCCACCACGCCTCATCTGCATCTAAAAAATGGCGCTCGGTATTGGTTAGGCTGGCGTTGTTCACTAACACATTTACCGTGCCCCATTGCGCTACTACCTCGTCAAACATCGCGTTCACTTGGTTCGCATCCGATACATCGGCAGGTGCGGCAATGGCTGTGCCGCCAGCATTCATAATCTGTTCGGCAACGGCAATAGCGGCGGCTGAGGCAACATCATTCACCAACACCCGCGCCCCCGCTGCCCCAAATCGCAATGCAATAGCTTTGCCAATGCCATTGCCCGCGCCAGTCACAATCACAACTTTATTCAAGAATTGAGTATTCATAGGGGGGATCGGGGATTAAGGATTAAGGATTGAGGATTGCTTATCACAATCCCTAATCCTGTGCAAACCTAGTGCACTATGCCGGGCGAAATTTGTAGCCATACACCAACATGCCGCGCTCGCCATCTTCGCGTAACACCCGCGTCACCATCTCAACTGGCATACCGATCTTGACATCGCTGGCATCGACATCGGTCAGTTGGGCCGTCACCATCGGGCCTTCGCTCAATTTAACCAGCGCGACGGTGTAAGGCGCATAGCGTTCAAAACCCGCTGGGGCTTGATGTAAGGTGCTAAATGAAAATACCTCGCCTTTGCCGCTAAACACATAAGGCACCTTAGCTTCTTTGTCGCAAGTTGGGCAAACATCGCGTGGCGGAAAAATCTTGCCCTTGCAATGCGGGCATTCTTCGCCCACCAATTGATATCGTTGCTTGTTGGTTCTCCAAAATCGTGCTACTTCCATGATTCTCCTTTAAATTCTTTCAAAAATACTGGTTACGACGGTAGCACCGCTACCGCCAATGTTTTGAGTCATTGCCAAGCGGGCATTTGCAACTTGGTTTGCACCGGCCTCGCCGCGCAACTGTTGCACCGCCTCAACAATTTGATACAACCCACTCGCACCGGCTGGGTTGCCACGGGCTTTCATACCGCCCATTGTGGTGATAGGAATACGCCCACCCAAACGAATTTCGCCATTCAGCGCCAATTCCACGCCTTTGCCACGCGCCGCAAAACCAGCGGCTTCGAGCGACAACGCCGACATGATGGTAAACCCATCATGCAACTCAAAAAGATCGATATCGCTGGGGGTAACACCCGCTGTGGCAAATGCTTTTTGAGCGCTCCATGCCGCGCCATCCAAGGCCAACAAATCGCGCCGATCATGTAACCCCACCGTATCGGTGGCGACAGCACTGGCACGTACGCGCACTGGGCGATCGGTAAATTCTTTGGCCAAGGCGCTAGGAGCCAAAATAACACAGGCCGCACCATCGGCTACCGGTGACGAGTCGAACATGCTGATTGGGTCAGCCAACGGCTTGGCCTCGGCAAATTGCTTCGGCGAAATATTCATGCGATACATGGCAAATGGATTGTTGATCGCATTCGCATGGGCATTCACCGCAAATGGCGCAAAATCGGCCTTGGTATAACCATATTCATGCATATAGCGACGCATCAGCAAGGCATTTAAGCTCACTGTCGTCAAACCTTGCATCGCTTCATAATCGCCATCGGCAGCCATCGCCAAGGCCGATTCTTGGGTGCTGGGCTGCTGGTCGGTCATTTTTTCGACCCCAACACAAGCCACAAAATCGCACAAACCACCAGCCACCGCGATATAGCCCAAGCGCATAGCCGCTGCCGCACTCGCACCCGCCGCCTCGATCTTGAGCGCCTCGACCCCGCGCAAGCCAGCAAAATCAGCGATCATGGCCCCGACATTTTCTTGGTTTGATAACGCGCCAGAATGGGCATTGCCGACATACAGCGCATCAACCCGCGCCAACTTGGCATCTTTCAACGCCGCTGCCAACGCATAATAGCCCAATTCGCGCAGGCTTTTATCCCAATGTTCGCCGACAATGGTCTGCCCGATGCCAATAATAGAAACATCTCTCATAGAAATTAAAAATTTAAAATTTAAAATAGAAAATTAAGAATTAGCTGGGTGTTAAATTTTAAATTTCCCATTTTAAATTTTCAATTTAATTTGTAATAGCCTTTCATGCGTGTATATTGCGCATAGTCAATCACTTTGCGGCGAGCGACATAATCGCGGGTTTTAACTGCCCCGTTATGATCGGGTTTGCGCAACACGCGCAAACAAAATGAATCGCTGCCCGCCCCGCTGCCAAACGAAGTCACCAAAATACGCTCGCCGGGTTGGGCCATGTCGAGCACCGCCGTCAAACCGATCATGCATGAACCGGCATAGGTGTTGCCGATGTCATTCACCAACATGCCCGGCTCCATTTGCTTTTTGCTAAAGCCCAATTCACCGCCCACTTTTAATGGGAATTTGGCATTGGGTTGATGGAACACCGCATAATTAAAATCGCTTGGCTTGAGCGCCATCGCCTCCATCAAGGCATTGGCCGATGACATAATATGCCCAAAATAAGCTGGCTCGCCCGTGAAGCGCCCAGCATGTTCTGGGAATTTCTCGTATTGCCGTCGCCAAAAATCGGGTGTATCGGTGACATAACTGAGCGAACCCTCAATTTCAACCAACGCATCTTCGATAGGGCCGATGAGGTAAGCCGCCCCGCCAGCCCCAGCGGTATATTCAAGCGCATCACCCGGGCGACCCTGCGCCGCATCCATACCAATCGCCATGGCATATTTCGCCATGCCACTGCTCACAAAACCAATCGCGGCCTGAAATGCTTCAGTGCCGGCCTTGCAGGCAAATTGCCAATCGGCGGCTTGGGTAAATGGTGTTGCACCAATGGCCTCGGCCACAATGGTGCTGGTCGGCTTCACTGCATAGGGGTGCGATTCGCTGCCCACCCACACCGCGCCAATTTTTTGTTGCAAATTTTCCGCGGTCAAATGCGCACCCGTGGCACGCTTCATGGCATTCCGGGCGGCTTCGATGCTCATCGTCACCACATCTTCATCTAGCCCCGGCACCGATTTCTCACGCACTGGCAATCCCGCATTGCCTTCTGTCCACAATTCCGATACTTCTTCACCCGGTAAGCGGTATCGTGGAACATACGACCCATAGCCTACAATCCCCACCGGTTTACTTGGTTTCATAAATGACATCTTTTCTAGTGGTTAGTGGTTAATGGTTAGTGATTAACGTCAATTATTCGTTAACCACTAACCACTAATAATTTATTTCCCAGATTTATCCCAAATAAATTTGGGATATCGTTTGGGATAAATTAGATTTTGTATGTTTTTACCCATGCCCACAAAAAGACAATCTCGCAACTATTTGTGGCATGGCCTGAATTTTATTAACTTGAAGCTACCATAAACCACACATCAACGGCTTTTTGGCTGGTGCGATAGGTTTTGAGAGTGAAAATAATGGCCTGCTGAGAAACAACCTATAATTTATGTCATGTTGGTCGGCCTAGATGCCAGTCGTGCGTTGCGTAATCAAGCCACCGGAACCGAATATTATTCGTGCTCGGTGATTCAGCAAATCATGCAACAGGCCCCACGGCACGAATATCGACTATATAGCCGTCCAGCCCTCAGCGCCTATTTTGACCTCCCACATCAACGGGTCGATATCACCAGCCGCCGTTTGTGGACACACCTTGGGTTAAGTGGTGAACTACGCAAAAACCCACCTGATGTGCTATTTATCCCAGCCCATACCTTACCCATTCCGATTGCCCTTGCCCCGCCCAAACGCAATGGCAAAGCCATGCGCAGCCTCGTCACCATTCACGATGTCGGTTATCGCCATTTTACACAACCCCACCCATGGCGGCAACGGCTGTATCTTGAATTTAGCACTTGGCTCAGTGCGCGTTTTGCCTCACATCTGATTGTCGATTCAATCGCCACCCGCGACGATGTCGCCCGTTTTTACAGCGTACCATTGCCCAAAATGACTGTCGCCTACCCCGGGCCGATACCCTTGGCAAGCATTAGCGCAGGCGATATCACCCAAACCCACGCCAAATGGCATATCGATCGCCCCTACGTGCTTTATGTCGGCACGCTGCAACCGCGTAAAAATATTGCGCGGCTGATCGCCGCCTGGCAAAAAGTGATTGAGCAATGGGCCAACACCGCCAACAAACCGGCCCATTTAACCAGCAAGCCTTTGCTCATTTTGGCGGGCAAGGCGGGCTGGGGCAAAATGGACATTGTGGCGCAAATAGCACAACATCAGATCACACAAGATGTGCTGGTCACAGGTTACATCTCTGACCTTGAAAAATCGGCCTTGATGCGTGGGGCGCAAGCCTTTGCCTTTCCCTCTTTATACGAGGGGTTTGGTTTTCCGGTGCTAGAGGCACAGTCAGTGGGGGTGCCAGTTGTGTGCAGCGACACCTCATCTCTGCCAGAAGTGGTGGGCGATAGCGCCTTGACCGTAGATGCGCTCTCGGTCGAGGCAATTGCGCACGGGCTGTGGCAAGCCCTGACCGACCTGCCGACCCGCACCCGCTTGCGCGAGGCCGGTCTGCGCAATGTGCGGCGTTTTGATTGGCAGACTTGTGCGCGGCAGATTTTGGGGGCGATGGGGGGGGATAGCGTGTCAAATCACCTATCTTTTCAGCCGTTCAAAGCTGCTCTATCAGAATGATGCTTTCAATGTCAGGATTAGAAATCAACTATTAGCCATTCGCATTTCGCACTCTTGCTGTAACAAGTCTGTAACCAACATCGAGTGCTGGCAAGCCCAAAATGGCATTATTTTTCGCCGCCCATACGCCATTCGCCAAATCGTCTTCAAGCCTGCGCAAGCCGTCAGACAGATTTTTGACCTTGGCAAAGGGCGACATTGAGTTTCGGACGGTGTTGCTGAGATAAGCGTGTGGACGCTGCCAAAAGGCCGCCAACAAACCATCTTGGCAATCGTTGGGGATGGGGAGTGGGCTAATTTTTACATCATCAAAATACTTGCTTAGTTCGCCCAAATCAGGGAAGATTTGCCGATCCATCTCATAAATTTCTGGGAAATAATCTCGCGTCAGCCAGAATGGTTCGGAACGCGGATCCCACGTAATTGCGACGAATTTTTTTGTCGCTACACGATTAATTTCATTAAATGCACGTTCTCGATTTTCCCAGTGATGCATCGAAAGTACAGTCATGGCGTGCGAAAAGCTGCCAGCTTCAAACGGCAGCTTTTCGGCAAAAGCTTGCTCGACTCGATAAGCGTTGGGTTTGCGTTGCGCAATCATCTTTGCAGATGGTTCCACTGCAATGAGATTAACATTTTCTGGCTCATACGAGCCGGTTCCAGCACCAATATTTACAATTCGTGTCGCGCCGTGAAGCTCAGGATATAGTTGGCCTGCAATTTTAGGATCGGTACAGCGCGTGACGGAATAGGTCGTGCCGATGTTGTCGTAGATTGCGTTCACTGTTTTATTCAAGTTACCGATCACTTCATCACCCCTTTCTCTTTATAAAACCGAATGGCACCGGGGTGATAAGGCAAAGACGAGCCAACAACAGCGCTTTGCAAACTCAGCCCCTTGGCTTCGGCATGAACCTTTTGCACTTCTGGCAAGTTGTCGAAAATGGTTTTGGTGATGTTATAAGCCAATTGCTCATTCATGTTTTCATTCACCAACAATACATTGCCAATGCCCATGCCGGGCACATCTTGCTCAACCCCTTTGTAAATGCCCTTAGCCAATGCAAATTTTGAATACAGCGGGCCATATTTCGCCAAAATTTTGTCGATATAGGCTGACCCATCAATAAACTTGACTTTAAGCCCCGGCGTGTTGACCAAATCGGTAACGGCGGCGGTGGGCACGCCGCCATTCCAAAAAAACGCATCCAATTTTTTGTCTTTCATGGCATTCACACTCTCGGCCACACTCAGGTCTTCACGGCGAATGTCTTTTTTGCCATCTAAACCCGCTGCTTCTAACAGACGATCTGCCACTACTTCGGTCGTGCTGCCCGCCGACCCGACCGAAACTCGTTTGCCTTTCATGTCTTCGATCTTATTAATACCACTGCTTTCGAGCGCGACAATATGCACAAAACTGGTATAAAGTGTAACCAATGTGCAAGCAGGAATCTTGCCCACATCTTTATACACGCTAATGCCTTCGGCAGCTTCATAGGCGGCATCGATGGTGCTCATGGCAATATCGGCATCGCCTTTCTTTAACAGCTTCAAATTATCGACTGCGCCACCCGTCACCTCGCCAGTGGCTTGGGTATTGGGCATTTTTTCTTGCAAAATACGTGCAATACCACTGCCATAGGGGTAAAACACCCCACCCGTGCCGCCAGTGCCAATCACTAAACGTAGGGTTCCGCTCGGCATTGGTTGGGCGGCTTTGGCAGGTGCGCAGGCCCCGCTGGCAGCGCTGCTGCCGCTGCCAGCCGATGGCGCGGGGGTTGGGGCGGCACAAGCTGCGACAATCGTCATCATCGACAAAAGGGCAAAGGGGGAAATGTTTTTTTTCATTGGTGTTTTAAGTGATCGCTCGTTTTACAATAGTTTCGCCGTAATCGGCATTGTGATCATCAAATTGCCATCCATTTTAATTCTAAAATTACAACTCTTTGCCTTGTGGTGCTTGATCGTATTTATCGATAAAATGATATCTTCTTAGCGCAAATGCCTAAAAGATGAAGGGGCCATAGCGTATGCAATTGGCAAACCCTTTCATCAACTCAGAACCTGCGCTAAGGTTGCAAGCGAATGAAAATTTTAGACGTGCGGGTAGACGATGTGACCTATGCCGAGACGGTGCAGTGGGTGGCAGCCAAAATTGCGGCGGGCGGCACCCATCTCATCACCACCGTTAACCCAGAATTTGTGATGCGGGCGCAAAATGACGCGGCTTTTGCCAACGTATTAGACAAAGCCGCGCTGAATGTGCCGGACGGTGTGGGGGTGCTGTGGGCGGCCAAACGCATGGGGCAGCCGATGCGTGAACGGGTGGCCGGTAGCACGCTACTGCCCATGTTGTGTGAACGCGCCGCCACCGAGGGCTGGCGCGTATTCTTCTTAGGTGGGCAAGACAATGTGGCATCCAATTGCGCGGCGCGCATGCAAACGCGCTACCCGGGTCTTGTTGTGGCTGGTGCGATGGCGGGTTCGCCATTGCCGCAAGACGATGCCGCACTTGTGGCTTACATTCAAGCGACCCGCCCCAATCTCATTTTTGTCGCCTATGGCGCACCCAAACAAGAATTTTGGCTAGCACGCAACCTGGGAAAATTTAAAATTGAAAATTTAAAATTGAAAATTGGAGAGGACTCAAGCAATTCTTTATTTTCTATTTTAAATTCTCAATTTCCATCCGGGTTGGTGGGCATTGGGGTGGGGGGCGCGTTCGATTTTATTACCGAGACCAAAAAACGTGCCCCCGAGTGGATGCAGCGGCTGGGGCTTGAATGGCTTCACCGGCTGATTCAAGAG
>CAZLOF010000026.1:4362-17068 GCA_964560745.1 uncultured Thermoflexus sp. | reverse complement strand
AAAATAAAGCTTTTTTTTAAAAAATTGTTGGCCCTTTTTCCCAACCAACCCCTAATGTTTTGGTTGCAAAATCGGCAAAACCCTTTTTTAACTTGAAATCTGCTCTATAAAACAAAAAACGGCAAATTATTATGGCATTATTGTAATAAACCGTTTTTGATTTGATATTTTTTGTTCCTCATTTTTTTGATGCCAATAATCAACCCTAATCGCGAAATTTGGACACGCCCGAATTGGGTGCTACGTAAGCATTTACTAGAAAAACTTGATCATGGGTTGTCTAAAAAATTAACGCTTATTTCGGCTCCGGCTGGTTTTGGCAAATCAACACTGATACAACAATGGCTAACAAAAAACAAATATACGACCGTTTGGTTGAAATTATCAAATGCCGATAACGACTTTTTTTATTTTATTCAACATATTGTTCAAGAAGTTCGTAATATCATTTCAACAGCATGTGCCATCACTTATAGCTTAAATGATGTGCGAAAATTGCCGAGCGATAAGACAATCATTACCCAACTTATCAATGAATTGGCACAAATTGAGATGCCTTATGTCTTGATATTTGATGATTATGAAAATATTGATGCGGATAGCAGCCATGACGTGTTGCGCACCATCTTAGATTCTGCGGTGCATCGAGTTTTGCCAGTTGTTGTATTAACCCGTAATGACCCGCCAATACACTTGGGCAAGCTGAGAATTCAAGGGCAAGTCAATGAATTACGTGCGCCAGACCTACAGTTTTCACTGCAAGAAACGCACGTTTTTTTTGCTAAAACGCTAGCACAAATGCTTGAGCCCGCTGAGATTAATGTGATCTATGAACGTAGCGAAGGCTGGGTCGCGGGGTTGCAACTGTGCCAAATAGAACTTAATAATACGATTCAGCGCGAACAATTTTTAAAGCAATTTTCGGGCAATACGCGGGTCATGCGCGAGTATTTGATCGAACAAATATGGTCTCATCGCAGTTTAGAAATGCAGACGTTATTATTGGCATCATCTTTGCTCGAGCGATTTTGTGCGGCAGTGTGTGATGCAATGTTGAGCGATGAGACCACTCAATATGTGCGCAGCCGCCGTGTGATTGATCGGCTTGAAAGCGCCAATGCCCTTATTATTCCGCTTGATTACGACAGCACATGGTATCGACATCATAATTTATTTCGTGATTTTTTGCGCCAACGGATACAACATCAGTGGGGGGGCAACCATGTCAAAACATTACACCGCAAGGCTGGCTTGTGGTTTTTAAATGCGGGGTTGGCAGATGAAGCCATTGACCATTTTATTGCTGCCCAAGATTTTGAACGTGCGGCTGAAGTAATAGAACAGCATTTGCATTTATACATAAATACAACCAACGAATCAATTCGTAGCGTTTTATCGCGTTGGATCTCACGAGTACCAGACAGCTTAATCGAAAAACGCCCAATATTGTTGGTGAGAAAAGCCCAAAATGAATATTATTCATCAAATTATGCGGCTGTCAGCTTGCTTTTAGCGCGTGCCAAAGCATTATTAGCCACCTTAACCACACCGCTCAGCGTGGCTGACCAAACTACATTACAAGGCGATATGTCGGCACTACAAATGATGTTGGCATTCTGGAAAGGCGATATTCATTTGGCATTAAAAGAAGCCGATCTTGCGTTTGCTTGTATCTCGATTAACAATAGGCGAATGCGGTGCGAAACATTAATCTATCTCGCATCATTAAAATCTATTTTAGGCGATGTGGCTGGCGCCAAAAAGCTGATCAACGATGAATTGGCACAAGTGTATGACAAAGATACAAAAGCAGCGCGTTTGTTATATGTTGGGTTAGGCAATATTGCGCTCGCTGAAGGCGATTTAAGCCATTTATATGCAATAGGCGACAAAATTGAAAATTTAAATAATAATGCAAGTGCCGATAATTTAAGCTTAAGTTGGAGTTATTATTATCGAGGCTTGGTTTGTTATGAACGCAACCAATTACAGGCCGCGGCTGACTTTTTTGCCAAAATAGAAGCATTTCGCTATGAGGCGAATTTGCAGCTATATATCGTTATGTCACTTGTGCGTGCCCTCATTTTTCTCATTCAATCGCAACAAAACCCCAAGCGTGACCGGCATACACTTGATCATCAGGTTAGCCAACTGATACAAAATGCTCGTATGGTGGCCGCAGAACAAGATCATAATGCATTGCTACGAACCTGCACGATATTTGAGGCACGTTTAGCATGGGCACGCAACGACAAACGAGGCGCTCAACAACAATTACAAAAAATCGATTTATCGATCAAGGAAACTAATACTTTATTTTTTGCAAACAGCAAAATTAATAAACTCTATGCGCTGGTTTTGCAAGAAGATGATGCAGCTATCGCTGAGGCATTGCAAATATGTAGCGATAGTTTGCAAGAAAAACAAACGCTTCGCAGTCATTGTCATAAACTCTATTTTCAGGTGTTTAGGGCTACCATTTTGTGGCGGCTGGGCCAGCTAGATGAGGCAATTATGGCCCGCGATATTGCCCTGGGTTTGGGTCAACCAAGCGGCTATATTCGTGTGTTTGTAGATATGGGCCAGCCAATGGCACACCTGCTACACGATTACCCAGTAGCACGTGAATATGATCATTTTGTAAAAGAGATTCAAAAAGCACTCAGCACAGAATTTACTGCAAACAAACGCTCAAGTAACATCGCCCCACAACAATTAATTGCGCCGCTTAGTGACCGCGAATTAGAAGTGCTGAAGCTGCTTGCCCAACGCCTTACCCGCCCCGAAATTGCCACTCGATTGATGATTTCATCGAATACAGCCAAAACGCATATTCACAATATCTATTCAAAACTTGGTGTCGATAATTATCGTGCCGCTATTGTTAAAGCCCGTGAGATTGGGTTGGTGGATGGGTCGTGAGCCATGAGCCGTGAGCCTTGAGTCATATTCTCAATCGCATCAAAGCTCAAGGCTCATAGCTCACGGCTCATAAAATTAGGACAAATAGTCTTGATATTTAAAGGTATTCCAGAGTAAAATCATGATTAACGAGTAATAAGCTGTCATATTCATCAGCTTATTACAGATAGTTCGATGAATAAAATTTGGAATCGACCAGAATGGTTAACACGTCAAACACTCATTAATCGCCTCGAAGCTGGATTAACCAAGAAACTAACCCTTATTTCAGCTCCTGCTGGGTTTGGAAAATCGACTTTGGCCCGGCAATGGTTGTCTCGTCATCAAGCTAAAGTGGTGTGGATATCTTTATCTGCTGATGATAATCAACTTGATCAATTTATTTCACATATTTCACAAAGTATTCGTGCTACGCTCCCTCGCAGTAGCTCATTTGGCTTCGATATCGATAATGCATCCAAATCACCTAATAAAGAAGCCATATTGAACATGATGCGGCTGAAAATAAGCCAAATCACCGCCCCGCTGGTTTTGCTGTTTGATGATTATGAGGTGATTGATAACCAAGATTGTCATGAGGTGTTGCAACTATTGATCGATTTGCCACGCAACCCACAGCAGCAATTATATATTGTGGTGCTTACACGTATCGACCCGCCTTTGAATTTAAGCCAACGCCGTGTGCGGGGCGAAATAAATGAGCTACGCCCTCTCGATTTGCAATTTTCATTGCAAGAAACGCAGCAACTCATCAACAAAACGTTTACAGGTGGGCAAACGCTTCGCGCAAGCGAAATTGAAATATTGCATCTACGCACCGAAGGCTGGGCCGCAGGTTTGCAATTATGTCAAATATTGCTTAAAAGCAATATTCAACGCGAACAATTTTTACAGCAATTTTCAGGTAGCACCCGCCTGATACGCGAATATTTGATTGAGCAAATTTGGATGCAGCAATCACCCGATATCCAAATGTCGCTCATGGCCTCGGCTTTACTCGATCGTTTTAATGCAGCGGTATGCGATGCGATGCTTGACCAGCACAACGCAGAAAGCAGCCATAACATCGAATACCTTGAACGCGCCAACCTCTTTCTTGTGTCGCTTGATTATGAAAGCCGATGGTATCGCTATCATCATTTGTTTTGCGATTTTTTGCGTCATCAAGCCCAGTTGCAATTGGGTGATACCAAGATCGCATTATTGCGTTGCAAAGCGGCTAAATGGCTGTTGAGCGCCGGATTTTATGACGAAGCGTTTGATCTGTTTATCGCGGCGCAAGATTTTGAACAAGCTGCTGAGATTGTTGAACAATATTTTTATCGACAAATAGAGGGCGGCTCAATTCGCCGAACCCTCAAACGTTGGCTGCCGCCACTCCCAGCCGATCTTATTCAGCGCCGCCCGGGGTTATTGGTGCGCCAAGCCCAATATAACTATTACACCGCTAATTTTGTTACTGTGCCTGCATTATTAAATCTTGCAGAAACCTTATTGAACGATCAAAGCGACAACATTCCTCAAAATTTACATGACGTATTTCAAAAAGACATTGCAGGGCTAAGACTAATATTGGCATTTTGGCACGGCGACTACAATTTAATCTTAAAAGTGAGCGAGACTTTTAAGTCCCCCTATTCAAGTGACCCTAAATTTTTTCATTACGAGCCATTACTGTATTATGCAAATGCAAAAGCACTCTTCGGTGATGTTATCAACGCCCGCAGAATATTAAACGAAGCCATTGCCCAAGTCCCAAACAAATATTCAATGGCGACCCGAATGTTATATTGTTCACACGGCACCATAAATATGTATATGGCCGAACTCGATAATATGGCCCAAACCGGCAAACAAATTCTAGCCTTGCGCTCAGCCGACACGGCTGAACATGTCAGTGAATGTTGGGGCTATTATTTTCAGGCCTTGGCTTGCTATGAACGAAACCAATTACAACTGGCGGCTGAATATTTAACCCAAATCGAGCCTTATCCTTACGAAGCCAATATTTCTGTATATATCCATGCTTTATTGATTCGTGCGCTTATCGCCCAGTTGTTACAAAATGAACAAGACCCAGCAAAAACACCAAACGCCGAAAGCATTGGTTATTTGCAAAAAGCACGCAACCTAGCCAATGAACTGGCGAGTAAATCGCTGTTGCAAAAATGCCAATTATTTGAAATACGTTTGGCTTGGGCTTGCAATGACGCCGCCAATGCGCAACAATATTTAAATACAGCCAATTTGCAAGTTTCAGAAGCGACCAGCACTTACTTTTTGGTTAATCGGCTTAATGAGTTGTATGGTTTAATCATTCAACCTGATCTTGCCGCGTTCGATAAAGCGCTTGAAATATGCACTATTGCTTGGCAAGACTTACAAACCATTCAAAATTGTCTGCAAAGGTTATATTATCTGGCTTTTGCCTCGGTTATTTTATTTCGGCTGGGTCGGGTCGATGAAGCCCTAAAAGCCCGCGATGGGGCACTTGAGATCGGACACACCAGCAAATATATTCGCGTTTTTGTCGATATGGGGCCACCCATGCAACAATTGTTACGAGATTATCCTACGTCTCGCCATGCTGATTATGTCAATCTGTTGCTTACAGCCCTTGACACATCGACCCCAAGTGCCACACCAAACAAACAAAACAATAACGCCGATTTGCTTTCTGACCGTGAGTTAGAGATATTAGCCCTCCTTGCTAAACGCCTCACCCGTTCAGAAATTGCTAACCAGTTGTTTGTATCAACAAACACAGTTAAAACTCACATTAGCAATATCTATTCAAAACTTGGGGTTGCCAATTACCGCGAGGCCATTGCCCAAGCCCATGAGCTTCATTTATTGTAACCGTTAGGGTAAAAACTATTTTTATCAATACAAAAACTTCTCACAAAGCCCGCAAAGCACACAAAGAAGGTATTTTTATAAACCCTTTGTGTGCTTTGTGCGCTTCGTGAGAGACAAATTGTGGCTTTAATATGCCATCAAAAACGCAATGCGGCACTTCACCCTATCCCACAAACCGCGCTGGGTCAAATGCCCGAATATCGTAAACGGTGCCATGATGCAAGGCCAATTGCGCCAAAATTTTGCCACACAACGGCGCAAATTTATAGCCTGTGCCACGCCAACCCGACCCCAAAATCAGGTGTTGATAACCCGGCAACGCGCCAATAATGAAATGGTCATCCGAAACCATGTCATATGAGCAGCCCTCCATCATTGGGTCATCGATCCGCTCAATTTGGGTAAACCCCGGTAAACATTCGCGGATGAAATCTTCGGGGCGCTGAATGACCGATGTCACCGGATCAAAATCTGCTGGATGGTAAAACCCGACCTTTACACCCGGCATATGCCCGACATAAATGGGGTGACCATAAGCCCCAACATCTAAATAAGCAAACACGGGCAAGGTATCGGCGTTATATAAATGGGCTTGCCCCGCTGGCGGCACAAAATAGGCCCAATCGGGCTTCACCATCGTCAGTGGCAAACGATAATTGCCGATGCCATTAATCGTTGGCAACAATTCGTTGATCCAACGCCCCGGCGATAGCACCGCTTTACGGGCATAAATGGTGCTGGTAGCCGTCTCAATCGTCACGCCATCGGCCCCTTCGATAATACGCTGCACCTCGGTGTTTTCGAGAATTTGCACATTGTTGGCATGGGCATGGGCTAACAATGTGCGGCGAATAGCGGGTAATGCCGTCATGCCCGCATGAATATCGAGCGAAGCATAATCGGCATCAAACTGTGGGTAAGTGGCTTGCAAAGCGGCGCGGTCAAATTCTCGACAAGCAAAACCAAGATCAGCAATATTTTTGTGAGCCAAGGCCGCATACGTTTTATTTAGGTTGGGCGTGATGGCAGACTTGGCGATATTCAAACAACCCGTTTCGACGATCAATTGCTCATCTGTCGTGCGCTGTAGCGCATCCCATAACGTGCGGGCTTCGTGCGCCAGCCGCGCATAAAATGGGTCGAGATAGTCATTACGAATAGAGCGCGTTTCGCCGGTCGATGAAGCGAGCAAATGCCCAATGGAATGACGTTCGATGATGGTAATTTTACGGGCAAATGGCGCTGCGTAATAGGCCGTCATTAGCCCCATCACCCCAGCCCCAATAATAACAAGGTCTTGACGAGCTTCGTCATTGGTTGATTGTGTATTCATTGGGGTAAGATTCTACTCAAAAAATGCAATTATTGAACGTTACTTCTATGTTGGCAGGCAATATGGATGCGATTTATGCCCGTTTAGTCGCATCTCTTAGCTTGCGCACCCAACTTTCGCTCAATTATTTGGCGCTGCCAGATTGGGCCGCCCGTGAACAATTGTTTAACACGGGCAATGCCACGTTTGGCATGATGTGTGGTTTGATCTATACCCATAAATCATCTCAATTTGATTTGCTGGCTGCGCCGGTCATGGCGGCAGATCGCTATCACAATCAGCCGGTTTATTTTTCAGATGTGATTGTGCGGGCCGACAGCCCCATTCACCATTTTGCCGATTTGCGCGGCAAATGCTGGGCATTTAACGAGCGGGTGTCGTTTTCGGGTCATGCCATTATGTGCGCCCATTTGCACCAAATAGGTGAAACCCATGCCTATTTTGGCAGCGCCATCGCGGTGGGGTCACATGCTAATGCCATTCGCGCAGTATTGGCAGGCGAAGCCGATGCCGCTGCCATCGATAGCACTGTGCTTGAACGGGCAATGGTGCTAGACCCAAACCTCGCTGGGCAATTGCGCTGTGTGGCCGCGCTTGGCCCCAGCCCTATTCCACCCATTGTCATTCAAAAGAACACGCCGCTAACTGTAAAACAGCAATTAAGCGAAGCATTGCTGACCATGCATAAAGATGTGGATGGGCGGGAATTGTTAGCCGAGGCTGGTATTGCGCGGTTTGTAGCGGTGCACGATGCTGATTATGACGACATTCGCCAAAAAGCCGCCACCACCCGCTGGGTAACGCTCTCGCCTGCCGAGCGTGAACGCGGCTTTGCGCATCCACAACACATCCCGCGTGACTTTGCAGTGCTTGAGTATATGCGCCAAACCCTGCTGACAAATATGCCAAACGTGAATGGAACAGACACTTATTTTTTTACGTTAAACGATCAGCCCGCTCACCGGGTGATTGTCATCGATCCACAGACACTAAAGTCGGGACAGGCCTTGGCGGTAGTTGGCTTCTTTGGTCAGCGTAATTGGCAGTGCCCAGATGCGGTGGTTACGGCAATAGACAGTACCGATATTGCATTAGTGCAAGGTTTATTTCAATTTGATGATGCAGTGAGCTATAGCACATTGAAATTAGACAATGGAAATTGTGGCAATTTAGTTGTGTTAAAAAACTTTGATGGAATTAAAAAATGGCGTGAAGTTCAGCCCCATCCCTATGCAATTGACGTTCTTTCACCCCATTATTATGATAGCGTGCGGCTGCATCACGGGGTGATGCCACGAGGCTTAATTACGCCAATTGAGCTTACCGGCCTCAAATTCTATGATTTTCGTGATATGCGAACAGGTTAAAAACTTACGAAAATCCAAACGATCATAAATGACTGTTTTAGAGATATTGGTCGGCGACTTACAGGTGTGAGTCGCTATTTGTTTATTAATTATTTTGTTACCCCTATGTTAGCCCAAAATTTAAGAAAAAACGCTTCGCTCCTTCTGTCTTTGTTTGTTGCCGCTGGTTTTGCCTTCATCCTCACCGAGTTACTCATACTTAATCACGCAGGTGGGCCTCGATTAGTTGCAGTGATCACCTGTGGTTTGGGTATCGCCTTTAGTTTGGTGGCACTGGTAAACAATCGCCGTTTACGCCAAATTGTGGCAGTATTATTTGCCGTATTATCATTGGCTGGTCTATATGGCTTTATGACGCATCAAGGGGCGCGTGGCTTTCGGCAACAAGGGGTGGCAGCGGCTCCAGCCACCGAAGATCGCACCATTCGCCGTGCATTAAATAGCTTTGGCAATTTGCCGCCAACCCTCTCGCCATTGGCATTGACTGGCTTGGCAATCCTTGGGGCCTTAGTGACTTTGGCATCTACGGCTGAGGCTGCACGCAAGCACTAAACTAAACAGTGCTACTGATCAACATTAAGCGATAAAAGAAATTGCCGAAATCACCATCGCCCTGCCCCACACTGGGCAGGGCGATGGTGATTTCGGCATTATGTCTGTATTAAATTGCAGGCGTTTCTACAAATAAACTTCAAGCGCCGTGCCGCGCACATCGGCTTCAAACTCAATTTCAACAATCGGCGGGCGCGTGTAATGCCAATGCACCCCAAGCCATGCGCCAGCGCCCATCACGTCAAGCATCTCGCTGACAAAAAACGACATAGGCGAATGGGCGCAATAAAGATTGACATTGGTCACATCGGCCCATGATAAACCAAGCGTCGGCAAACGCTTGTTATACATCTGCATCACCCAGCGGGCTTTTTCGCGCAGACCTTCGGGCGAAATATCGCCCAATTTCACAATCGTCTCACGGGTGCTGCCCGCCAATTCACCACTGCCCGAACACACAAACGACTTGTGCCCAGCCCGCACCCCCGGCACGATATATGAAAACCCATACACACTGGGCGATTTTGGCTTGGCGGCGGGCATTTCAGGCGCGACATTGGTGCGAGTCATTGTGCCGCGATTGCCATCCCGCAGCCCATAACGATTGAGCAGCGCAATATATTCGGCGTTAAATGCCCCAAAGCCGTCAAACGTTAAGGCGTTGGCAATGCGCAACTCCATGCCGCATAGCGCCGTCATCGGGCGACCTAAGCCTGCTAAATGGGTCTGAATCGCAGCAAAGGCCGGCTCCAACGCTACTGGTTGCGTAAAGGTAGCATGTGCTACCTGATGACCATCATGGGGTAGCACATCGCTGCAATACACATCATGACCGGGCACATAACTAAAATTTCCTTCTGGTCGGTTGATCAACATATAAGCTCCTTTAAAAAAAATGCATCTAAATCTAAAATGGATAACAGTCTAAAATAATGATACGAAATATCGCAATTTGGCGATAGGCTTTTGTCTCACATCGTCACCACGCAATGAAATCGTCGCAAAACCCTTTGCTTACGTCATTGCTGTATGCTATATTCTCTTCCCTATTCTCCTACATTTGTCAGCCCTTGCATAGGTAAACAATTACAATCTTTATCATGAAAACAGATCTCCCCAATCTAATGCGCCAACGCCAATTAGATGCCGTTGTGGTAAGCGGCCCCGATGGTATGAGCGCAGCCAACCCTAATTACAATTATCTTATCGCACCTGCTCACGACATTAGCGGGCATGTTATTGTGAAGGCCGACGGCAGCACCTATCTATTGCATCGCACTATGGAGCGTGATGAGGCCGCCCAAAGCGGGCTAAAACTCATCAACTATGACAGCTATAACCGCAAACAAATGATTGCCGATAAAAACGGCGACCGTTTGGCGGCAGAGGTCGAGCTATGGCGACGTATTTTTGCCGATTTAAAGATTGACGGGCGGGTCGGGTTTTATGGCAGCGAAGACCAAGGCAAAGCCTATGCCTTTTTAAATGCGCTAGCGCGTGAAGAAGTTTGCGAGGTTGTTACCGAATTTGAGAATGATGCACTGCTTGAGGCACGTGCCACCAAGGATGCATGGGAGGCCGAGCAAATTGTAAAAGCCTGCCGCGCCACCGAGCAAGTGATGGCAGATACCCGCGCTTGGTTGCAAGGCCACCGCGTGGCGAATGAAACCCTGCTCACCAGCGATGGGCAACCGTTGACGATTGGCGATGCCAAACGTTTTTTGCGGATGCGTTGTTTTGCGTTTGGGCTAGATGAAAGTAACACCATTTTTGCAATCGGGCGTGATGCCGGTGTGCCACATAGCCGTGGCAACGAAGCTGACCCGATTATGTTAGGCAAAACAATTATTTTTGATATTTTCCCGCGTTTAAATGGCTATTATGCCGACATTACGCGCACATGGTGTTTGGGTTATGCGCCCGATTATGTGCAGCAAGCCTATGAGCATGTGATGCACGTTCATGCCAGCACCGAGCAAAAATTTAGCATCGAGCGCTATTGCTGGGAAATGCAAGAAAATGCCTGTGCTTTGTTTGAAGCATTTGGACATAAAACCCAACGCCAAGATTTAGCCGCCACCAGTGGCTATTTGCATGGGCTTGGGCATGGTTTTGGCTTGGCGGTGCATGAATCACCCGGCATGAGCCTGCGTGGGATGCGCCCAGATGAGCAATTTCAAATCGGCACAATTATTTGCAACGAGCCGGGCCTCTATTATCCCGATGACCCGCGTGGCGGTTGGGGAGTGCGTATCGAAGATGATTATTGGTGCAATTTTGATGGCACCTTCCAACGGTTGACCGAGTTTGACCGTTCATTGGTTGTTCCCATGTAATTTGACAATATTTAGGTTAAGAAAGACTTGTGCCGGTTTCACGATACTCTCTCTGCCGTCGGCAGAGAGAGTATCGTGAAACCGGCCTTACATTTTGGGGGTTATCCCCAATATTCTAGCCAAATTCTGCGCCAGATTTAAGATTAGCCGCGCTTAATTTCGTGTATCCTTAGCACTTTAGTAGCAAGCAAAATTGCTGCAATATTGCCATGAAAGACGGTAGTTTACGTAACTTAATACAGATCAGGCCACGCCATTAAACTTGGCAGGGGGATTCCCTTTGTCAAGCCCAGTCAGGTTCGGCCCTTGATCAAACCAAGCATAAAGAGGGACGAACATGACGAAGTTCAATCTCAATACCACCTTAGAGCAGGTTCGCTCTGCGCTTAACCGTGAAGATGTCACGGCAGCCATTCGCATCCTCGAAGATCTACAACAGCCCCAGCAAGTTCGGTTGATTGATCAACTCAATACCCAAGATTCTGCCGATTTGCTCGAAGGCTTATCTCCCGAAGATTCAGCCGACATCATGGAGGAAATGGACCCCCAAGACTCGGCAGACATTATGGAGGTTTTAGACCCTGAAGATTCGGCCAATATTCTTGAAGAAATGAATATTGAGGATCAGGCCGAAATTATGGAACGGCTTGACCCCGAAGATTCGGCGGAAATTTTATCGGAGTTAGATGTCGAAGATCAAGTTAAATTAATTAAACAACTTGCTCCCGAAGACTCAGCCGATATTTTGGCCGAGCTAAACGAAGAAGATCAAACCGAAATTACCGAGCGGGTTGACGATGCCGCCCTATCACGTATTTTGGATGAAATGGAACCCGATGACGCTGCCGACGTTATTGGCGACCTGCCAGAATCACGCAAAGAGCGTATTTTATCGGGCATGATTGATGCCGATGATGTGCGCCCGTTACTCATTCACTCAGACGAAAGCGCTGGCGGTTTGATGACCACGAGCTTTCTCACGTTGCGGCCTGCCATGCGGGTGCAAGATGCCATTACGGCCATTCGTGAATGGCATCCTGATAGCGAAATGCCCTATTACCTGTTTGTGGTGGATTCAGAGCGCAAATTAGTCGGCATTGTGTCGTTGCGGCAACTGATCAGCGCTATGCCCACAAAATCAATTGGCGAAGTGATGAGCACCGATGTGGTGAGCGTGCGGGTTGGCACTGATCAAGAAGAATGTGGGCGTTTGCTCAAGAAATATGGTTTTTTGGCATTGCCGGTGGTAAGCGAAGAAAACAAGCTGTTAGGTGTGATTACGGTCGATGACCTGGTAGATGTGGTTGAAGAAGAGGCGGTAGAAGACGCTTTTCGTT
>CAZLOF010000026.1:0-4352 GCA_964560745.1 uncultured Thermoflexus sp. | reverse complement strand
GAAAGCGTCAATTCATCTATTTTTACCTCGTTTAAACGCCGTATGCCTTGGCTTTATATTAACCTCGGTACAGCCTTTGCCGCCGCAGCAGTGGTAAGTATTTTTGAAGACACCATCGCCAAAATTGCCATTTTGGCGGCCATGCAAGGCATTGTGGCTGGGCAAGGGGGGAATGCAGCCACGCAACGTATTGCAATTGTGGTGCGCGGGTTGGCAACCGGTGATGTCGATAGCTCGAATGCATTGCGGATTTTAGGCAAAGAGACGCTATTAGGGTTATTTCAAGGCCTTGGCACTGCGATTGTGGTTGGGGCGGGGGTGGCACTTTGGCAGCGCAATTTAGTGCTGGGGATGGTGATGGCGCTTGCCATGATGGGGAATTTGATCGTAGCAGGGATTGTTGGCACAGGCATCCCCATGCTGTTGCAAAAATTAAAAATTGATCCGGCGCTCGCTTCGGCTGTGATTGTGACCACATTTACCGATTGTTGTGGCTTTGGTTTTTCGCTTGGGTTAGCCACCGTGTTATTAAAGTATTTAACGTAAACGGATTGACTCAATTTAAGGAGTCGTAAAACCAGATTTTCGCCGAAATGACCCGCCATCGCTACGGCAATCGCGGTCAGTTCGGCATTATGTCTTTTCCCATAGCCTTTGTTAGCATCCAGATGACACGCATCCGTTATCTTCATCCCAGCCGCCTCAAGTCGAGCTAGCCATTACCCAACGCTCAAGTTCATCTGTCCACTCGGGTTCTATCGCCTCTTGTGGGGTTAATGTCGCAGTCGTTAAGTCATCATCGACATGCGATGTCATCGGCTCGTTTATAGGTTCAGTCATCAATCAATATTGTAACTGCTAGCGCGTTTCTGCACCCTATATTTGATGGAATGGTAATCAATTACAATCGAACCTATTTAACAAAACAAACACCTGACACAAAAAATAGTAATCGATAAAAGCATTAAAAAAATGTGTATTATCAGTTTTATATTGTGTTGGTATTGTTAAAATAACAAGATGCAATCTGTTTTTCAAATTGATAGTATCTTCTCAATAAAACAGAATGAATAAAACAAATTTTCGTCAAAATCACTATATGGCTTTTGAATTTATTCCGAATTATTGAGAAGAGATAAATTGACTACAAAAAACACAAGAAGAAAACAGAAAAATTGTAAAAGGAAACTCAATCTCATGGCTATTCTCGCAGACAAAAATACTCGACTGATTGTGCAAGGCATCACAGGCCGCGAAGGTGATTTTCATGCACGTCAAATGCACGCTTATTCACCCATCATTGTGGGTGGTGTAACCCCCGGCAAAGGCGGCATGATTTTAGATTACGGTGTACCCGTATTCGACACATGCGGCGCCGCCGTCCGCAGTGTTGGTGCAAATGCATCCGTCATCTATGTGCCCGCCAAATTTGCCCCCGATGCCATTTTGGAAGCCGCCGATGCCGGCATTAAGTTGATTGTGTGTATTACTGAAGGGGTCCCTGTCAACGATATGATTCGCGTACGGGCTTACTTAGATGCCAAAGGCGATGTCACTTTAATCGGCCCCAACTGCCCGGGCATGATCACCCCCGGCCAAGCCAAAATCGGCATCATCCCCGGCGCTATTTGCAAACCCGGACGGGTTGGTTTGGTTTCACGCTCTGGAACCCTCACCTATGAGGCCGTTGACGCGCTTACCCGCGCTGGCCTCGGCCAAAGCAGCATCATCGGTATTGGCGGCGACCCAGTGCGCGGTTTAAACTTTTTAGAAGTCGTTAAATTATTTAACAATGACCCTGACACCGATGCGATTGTGATGTTGGGTGAAATCGGCGGCAGTGATGAAGAAGTCGCCGCCCGTTGGATCAAAGACAATGTGAAGAAGCCCATGGCTGGTTTTATTGCAGGCCAAGCCGCACCTGAAGGCAAGCGCATGGGCCATGCTGGCGCCATTATTGAAGGTGGCATGGGAACCGCCGCCAGCAAAATTGCGGCCATGACCGCCGCTGGTATTCGCATGGCGACCTTACCTACCGATATCCCCGAGTTGATTTTAGCCGGTTTAAACGCTTAAGGCTATTCAGCGAAAATAATTGATTGAAATATTAAAACCCACCTCTAGCCCATCTCAGATGGAGGGGAATTTCGTCCCTCTATCTGGGAGGGGTTAGGGGTGAGTTAATAGGTAAACGCCGTCATTTATTTTTACTGAGTGGCTTACTGCAAGTCACGGCTATGATATTGAACTGCGGCAAGTCCCCCGAGGGTTGCGATTATTTCACCCTGCCAGACCATAGTCGATTAACGTGACAACTATGGTCACTTCAAATCAGATGCAATTTTATTGCAAAAAAGCAATTTTTTACCTCGACGAAATGATACTTTTCAATGGTGCAAAAAGTCACAAGACACTATCCGCGATAGTATATAAGACTATTTCTAAGTGTTTATTTTGCAATTATTCATGTATGATTGTGTAGCATATCAATTTAACTTAAAGGGATTTAACAACATGTCACTACAGAAATTGCTGGTCGCTGTTTTGCCCCAACGTTGGCTTAGTCAAGTCGAGTCGAACTCACGAACATGGGTAGTGCAATGCTCATGTGGACAAGAACACACGGTTTGGGATTTAGGCGGTATTCAATTCCGCGCAACCACGCATCGTTATGTTAATTGCCCTGAATGTGGGTTAAATGCCAAACAACGTTTGGTGCATAAACGTATTGCGGTATCAGTTCAGTAAATATCATCTAAACATTGGGCCAATTGGGCCAAGCCTTGCGCTAATTTTGCGGCTTGCCCACCACCCACGCCCAGCCGAATGTGCTGTGGAAAGCCATAGGCGCTGCCCGGAATGCTAAAGGTGCGATATGGCGCGCCCAACAAGCGTTTGCCAAGTTCGTCCCCAGTCATGCCCAAATTGAGGCGGCACAGCCCAATCAAGCCAGCAGCAGGGGGCTGCCATGACAATTCGCGGCGCGATTGAATAAACTGATCGAGCAAGCGTAGATTTTGTGCGCCATCGGCCCGCGCTTTTGCGATGGCGGTGGCATAACGCGCTGGACGCATGGCAACTTCGGCGATGACTTCGCCCATCACATTCATAATTTCGCTGCTGTTTTCGCGCATCACGATGGCATCTCGCACTACCTTGCGGTCGCGGCAAATGAGCCAACCCGTGCGCAGCCCTTGCAGCCCCAAGGCCTTGCTCACGCTGCCGGTGCTGATGCCGCGCTCATACAACCCCGCCACCGATGGTACGCGTGGGTCATGCCATTCGAGGCCAGCATAAACCTCATCACACAACACATATGCGCCCACCCGCTCGGCTAGCCGCACTACTTCGCACAATTCAGCCTCGCGTATTATTTGGCCGGTGGGGTTGTTGGGGTTGCACAAAAAAATAAGTTTGGTGCGCGGGCTAATCAGCCGCGCCAACTCATCAAGCTCAAAGCGCCACTGATTTTCTTCACGCCGCATCAACGGTTTAATATGTGCGCCAATTGCCTCGCCCAACACCAGCGGTTGCGGCCAGCCCGGCACATCCACAATCATTTCATCACCCGGCTGCACCAATTGGCAGATGCTCATGAAGTTGGCCTCGGCTGTACCCGCGGTGATCAGCACATCGTCGAGATGACAGACCTCGCTCAAGTGCGCGTGTGTCAGGATATGCTGGCGCAATTCGGGCAAGCCGTTAAACGATTTGCCCGACCAGTCGAGCGACAGCTTCGGGTCGAGATCAGCCAGATAATCGCCCAGAGTTGGTGATTCGGCCAACGAAAACCCCAACACCGCTTCGGGCTGGGCCGAGGTGCTTTCAAGCAATAGTTCAAATAGGCGGTGAATCTTGATATACATTGGTGAGAATATCTCTCGCAAAGGCGCAAAAGCGCAAAGATAAAAAAAATCTTTGCGCTTTTGCGTCTTTGCGAGAGATTTTTACGTTGTCCCCATTTTTACCACTTCGAACACGCGCAGGCGGCGCAAGAAGAGCAGGCTGAAGATGAGCACGAGCGACAGGGCTGCGCCCAGCGCGGCATAGAGCAGGCTGATGTTTTGCCAATCGATGCGTGGGATGAAAGCAGGAATCGGGGCAATCAGGGCGCTGCCAGAAACTTGGAGCAATGGAATAAACAAGAAACTGATGCCGATGCCGATGACGCTGCCAGCCAGCGCCCCCAATCCCACCAGCGCAATTTGGGTAAAGATGAGGTAAACCGACATTTGCCGCGCCGACAAACCCAGCGCCCGCAACGTGCCCAACTCGATGGCACGGCGGCGAAATGACAACAAGGCATACACCATAAATCCGATCATCGTGAGCGCGGTCATGACCAAAAAGCC
>CAZLOF010000025.1:0-17882 GCA_964560745.1 uncultured Thermoflexus sp. | reverse complement strand
GTGCAATGCTACTGATGTCATTGTCGTATCTTTACAACCTCGTTGGTCAAGTTCAAACGCTTCGTTATGCCAAAGAACAGTATGAATTGCAACGGGCAGAAGTGTCGAAAAACGAAAAAATTCTGACGAATTGGCGCAGAGCACTAGAATATGCCAAGACAGACTACTTCACCGAACGTTACGCTCGTACAGAACTGCGCATGGGAAAATCTGGAGATGTGATTGTTTTTCCTTACCCTGCGAATCTCCCGGCATCACCGGGTGAATTTTCTCGTGTGAGGCAAAATAGTGTTTGGTGGAATGACTTTGTTGAATAGATTTTGGAGGACTATGTTCGCAAGAGATAGACAGGCGAATAACAACGCCGCACAAGCGGCTGCTACTAACGCCAGCAACTATAATAATAATAATGCCGGAGGTTTTGGGAATACCGCCGCGCCAACGAATAATATCCCGCCGTTGGCATCATCTGCCCCTACAATGCCAACAACCCCGTCACGAGCCTCAAGTGCTTCATCGGCGCAAACCCAAGGTTCACGTATCGAGACCGTCGTTAGCTCTGGCTGCCGTATGAATGGCACCTTGCATTGCGATAGCGGCATCAAAATTGAAGGGATTTTTGAAGGCATTGTGATGACACGCGGCAATTTAATTATTGCTGAAGGTGCCAAGGTAATGGCGGATATTCAAGCCTATAACATTGTGGTGGCTGGCTCACTTAAAGGCACTATTACCGCTAATAAGATTGAAATTACAGAAACTGGGCGGGTTTGGGGTGATCTTACCGTGAATACTTTGCTCTTATCTGAAGGGTCTTATTTGCGTGGTAATACCAATATGATGGGTACTGATGTTGAACCATTGCAACTAGAACCCCCGAAGTTTGATCCCATTTTCCCGAATATTCCTGTATTAGAAGCACCGCGCAGATAGTTTGCGGTTTTGTTTAAAAATAGGGGCAAAAGAATATAGCAATGCGAGGTTTATAAACACGCATTGCTATGTTTATTTGCCCCTATATTGTTAGTGATATTCTCGTGTTTTCTCAACTGTTGAGAAGATACCTATTCCACATAAATTATGTTAACCCCAGAGCAAGTAAACCGCGTGGCGCATTTGGCGCGTTTAACCTTGACTGAAGATGAAAAGCAACGCTATGCCCGTCAGTTATCGGCTATTTTAGATTACGCGGAACAATTGGCGAGTGTTGATGTAAGTCATGTTTCGCCTACTGCTACTGTATTACCGGTTCGCAGTGTTGTGCGCGAGGCCGATGTTGTAAACCAATTGCTGACCCGTGACGAAGTGTTAAAGAATGCTCCACGTAGCGATGGCGAAAGCTTTGAGGTTGCCGCAGCCATTACCGAATCATCATGATCGATCATCTAACTGTTAAGGCCGTGCGTGTTGGCTTACAAAATAAACAATTCTCAGCGCTTGAATTGACCCGTGCTTATCTTAAGCGTATTCATGAGCATAACCCGCGTTTAAATGCCTATATTAGTGTGAATGACGAAGAAGCACTGCGACAGGCCCAAGCCGCCGATGAGCGCATCGCTAAAGGTGACGACAGCCCTGTGTTAGGGCTGCCGATGGCAATTAAGGATGTGCTTTCGACCAAAGGTTTACGCACAACTGCTGGTTCACGGATGCTCGAAAATTATGTGCCGACTTGGGATGCCACCTGTGTTGCAAATTTGCGGGCGGCTGGGGCGATTTTTTTAGGCAAAACCAATACCGATGAATTTGCGATGGGGTCATCGACCGAAAACTCGGCTTATGGTGTGACACACAATCCGCATGATGAGTCGCGTGTGCCGGGTGGTAGCTCAGGCGGGTCGGCGGCGGCTGTGGCGGCTAATTTATGTGTGGCCGCATTGGGCACTGACACCGGTGGCAGTGTGCGGCAACCAGCCGCCTATTGTGGCATCACGGGCTTAAAAAATACTTATGGTCGGGTGTCACGCTATGGTCTCATTGCTTATGGCTCATCGCTCGATTCGGTGGGGGTGTTGGCAAAAAATGCCGAAGATGCCGCCATCGTCAACAGTGTCATTGCCGGGCATGACCCTAAAGATTCAACTTCGATTGATTCGCCTGTGCCGAATTATGCCGATGAAATCAACAGCCTAAAATCCAAAATTCAAAATTTGCGTATTGGGGTTCCCAAAGAATATTTTATTGGTGGGTTGCAACCCGAAGTTGAAAATGCGGTGCGCGAAGGGGTACGGGCTTTTGAGCGGATGGGCGCTGTTGTGAAAGAAATCAGTTTGCCAACGACGCAATTGGGCTTGCCGGTTTATTATCTTATCGCAACGGCAGAAGCGTCATCTAATCTGTCGCGTTTTGATGGGGTGAAATATGGGCTTCGGGTGAATGGCGATGATTTGATTGATATGTATGGCAAGACCCGTCAAGCTGGTTTTGGTGATGAGGTGAAGCGACGAATTATGTTGGGCACTTATGCCTTAAGCGCTGGTTACTACGATGCTTATTACATTCGCGCCCAAAAAGTGCGCACCCTCATCAAACAAGATTTTGAGCGGGCATATCAAGAAGTGGATATCATCATGACACCAGTGGCCCCAACCACAGCATTTAAGATTGGTGAAAAGGCTGAAGACCCATTACAAATGTATTTAACAGATGTATTCTCGGTTACACTAAACTTAGCAGGCAACTGCGGTATTAGCGTGCCGTGTGGTTTTGATCAACAAAAATTGCCTATTGGTATGCAATTAATGGGGCCAGCCCTTGGTGAAGCCCAATTGTTGGCTGCGGCACACACCTATCAACTTTCAACTCTTAACTAAAAAAATTATGCATGTCATCATACCTCTCGCCGGATTCGGGTCGCGTTTGCGACCACATACATTTACCAAACCTAAACCACTGATCAATGTCGCTGGCAAGCCAGTGTTGGGGCATATTCTCGATAAATTAACTGTGGCTGGGGTGCGCGATGTCACTTTTATTACCGGTTATCTTGGCGATCAAATAGCCGATTATGTGTGGAAAGACCACCCGCAAATACGCGGGCGTTATGTTGAGCAAAAAGAATTGAATGGGCAGGCCTCAGCAATCTTGCTGGCGCGTGATCATTGTTCTGGCCCCGCTTTTATTGTGTTTGTCGATACCTTGGCTGATGCCGATTTAAATGTGTTAGAGCAAACCGATGCAGATGGGGTTATTTATGTCAAAGAGGTCGAAGACCCGCGCCGATTTGGGGTGGTAAAACTCGATGAGAATGGCTTCATTACTCGTTTTATCGAGAAGCCAAACGATACCAGCAACAAATTGGTGGTGATCGGCATGTATTTCGTCAAAGATTGCGAAATGTTGATGCAATGTTGCGCCGATCTGATTCGGCGCGATATTAAAACCAAGGGCGAGTATTTTCTTGCCGATGCGTTTAATTTAATGATTGAGCGCGGCGCAAAATTGCGGGCACAAATGGTTGATGTATGGTTAGATGCCGGCAAGCCTGAAACGGTGCTTGAAACCAATCGCTATTTGCTGCAACATGGGCACGATAATAGCGCCATTTGGCAGGAGAGCAATGGGCTTGTGGTTGTGCCGCCGGTGAATATTCACCCTAGCGCCAAAATTGAGCGCAGCGTGATTGGCCCTAATGCCACCATCGCTGAAAACTGCATGATTTTGAACAGCGTGATTCGCGACAGTATTGTTGATACCGGGGCCGAGGTGCGCGATCATGTGTTAGCCAATTCGCTCATTGGCCGCGATGCCGTGCTGATTGGCCGCCCACGCCGCTTTAATGTCGGCGATTCGAGTGTGGTCGGGTTTGACGAGGAGTGATTGGAAAGGATGAAGGATGAAGGATGAATTTTTTCATCCTTCATCCTTCATCCTTTTATCTTACGTCCCAAAAACGCACTGTGCCGTCGGCGGCAGCCGAGGCGAGTTGTTTGCTGTCGGGGCTAAAACGCACCTCGACGATATCGTTAATATGCCCGTTTAATTCGCGGAGCAATTTGCCAGTGGGCATTTGCCATAATTTAATCGTGCCTTCGGTTTCGCCGGTTGCAATCAGGTTGCCATCGGGGCTAAAAGCAATCGAAAGCACGGTTTTACCCGATCCGGGTATTTTGGTTACGACATCGCCACTGGTTTCATTCCAAACGACCACCCCGCCTAGTTCACTGCCTGCGGCGACCCGCAATCCATCGGCACTATAAACTAGGCTGTAAATGGGTTCGGCAATGCCGCTAAGTTCGCGCAACGATTTTTGGCTGTTCATATCCATGATTTGCACTTTTGTGTTATCAACCGCGCTTGCCATGCGTGCAGCAATGGGTGAAAAGGCTACGGCTGACACTTGTTGATTGGGCTGTGCAAATTTTCGCGCCAGCTTTTGGGTTTTTACATCCCAAAATTGCACTTCATCCAATGATGCAATCAGCAATTGGTTGCTATCGGGTGAGAATGACAGCCCTAAAATACCGCTGGTAAAGCCTGAAATTGGCACGGGTAATTTATCGAGGCTGCTCAAATTCCAAAGCAACCCTTCGCCATCGACCGCCAAAGCGGCCAGCCACTGGGCATCGGGCGAAATGCTTGCGGCGATGATGGGTTTGCTGTGACCGCGTAAAACGCTTTTTTGCAAGGTGTTGCTGCCCCAATTGCGCCACACCACCATGACACTTTCGTCAGAATATGCCAATAATTTGCCATCTTTGCTAAAGGCCAAGTTGCCCGGCACTTCGAGAAAACCATCGGAAGCGCGAATTAATTTGCCTGTTTTTACATCAAACAGCGAAATCGCGTTGGCATTGGCGACAATTAATTGAGAGGCATCGACACTAAACGATAAACTTTTAATAAAGCGTGTGTCGGTAATCGTTCTCATTAAGGCCCCGCTGCCTACATCCCACAGCTTGATAATATGATTGGTATCGCCTGAGGCCAACAATTTGCCATCGCGGCTAAACGTTACCGCTTCGAGGGTAGTAGCGTGGCTTTTGAGGGTTTTTAAGGCTGCGCCCGTTTGGGCATCCCAAATTCGTACCGTATGGTCATCACTGGCCGAGGCCAATAATTTGCTATCTGGGCTAATTGCTAGGCTGGTCGATGGGGCATCGTGTCCTTTTAACACGCGATATTGGCTGCCGCGTTCCACATCCCAAGCTTGTAAGGTATTATCGGCGCTATTCACATACATTTGTTTGCCATCGGCGCTAAAAACTGCCCGCAATAGCAATCCCAATTCTTCGCCGCGTGTAATGGTAAATGCTTTGCCGCTAGCTTTGCCTGTTGTCAGATCCCAAATATCAGTTTTGCCTCCAGCTTGAATTATGATTAATTTGTTGGGGTCGTTTAAAAAAGATAGGGTCGTGACAGGGTCATTGCCGATAGATAATGAACGTGTGCGCGCGCCGCTGCTGACGTTATAAATTGAAATGGTATCTTCGGTATCATTGACGGCAATACTGGCGTTATCTGGGCTAAAGGCTACGGCTAATGTGCCGACCGAGGCCGTAAATGCACGTTGTAATGTCAACATTTGCGCATCATAAAGTTGCACCCCAAGCGAAGTGGCTGCGGCTAACATTTTGCCGTTGGGTGAAATTTGAACTTGTTTCAACGTTCCACGCCCAATCTGTTGCACTCGGTCGCCAACAATCGTCAATTCACCTGCCGACTGGGCCGTATTGGTCTCGGTGGGGCTGACGGGCGTGACCGCACTGCCGCCGCCTGATGTGTTTGAAGAAGGGGCGACAATTGGCGCAGTTGTTGCGCTGGGGGCGGGTGGGGCGGTTATGTTTGTGGTGGCTATTGGGGGGGGGGCCGAAGGTGGGGTAGTTGCAGCGTTTGTATTGCAGGCTGTCAATATAAAGGCAAGCGCAATTGAAAATTTATTTAAAAAGTTAGCGTTCATTTTTCTCCAATTTTTACCGCCGATAGCAACATTGAGGCATGATTAATCGAGCGGCATTGGCATTTTTACCACTCCTAAGCATACCCGATGCACTATCCAGCTAATACTCTAGCTCAGGCACATCTTCTGTTAAAAGGTGACTCACCTTGTCTTCGTCAGGCCATTCGCTGTCAGGTAATCCTTGCCGATGACATAGTGTGCGAAAGGTGCAAAAGGTGCAGCGGCGTTCATTGGTGGTTTTTTCAAATTGGTTTTCGTGCTTAGCTTGGGCAATGTGTTGAACTAAGGTGCGCAATCGGCGTTCATCTGCTTCAAATTCGGCTTGTGAATAGTTTATATCAATCCATGCAGAAGCGCTAGCAGCGTTTTCAACATTATCGTCAGAGGGTTGATTGGCTAGCCAATAGCGCATACTACAATTTTCGGGTGGGATAGGTTGCCCGCCATTAAAGGGTGCCCCGGCGCTTGCCAAGACATATAAATAAACCCGTGTTTGTAGCCTGTCGCGCCAAAAATGATGAGGCAGGGGGCGATTAAAACGAATGGTTTTCCAATCTACCACCACGGCTCGGTCTTTCTCAATTGCCAATAAATCGTAACGGGCATACAAACGATAATCATCGATTTGTGCGGCTAGCTCTAATTCGGGCAAGCGCTGGGCTGGTAATGCGCTAAAATCGCTATCAAGAAAGCGCCCCCACCACGTTTGTAGCTCAATGTCGCTGGCTGAATCAGCCATTTTGGCCTCAGCTAGGCTCAGTGTTGGGCTAATGCCCAGCCAATGGCGTTCAATCCAGCGGTGCAGCCTAACCCCTTGACGCAAATACTCACGATATTGCAATACATCCATGCCACCGTAGCCTGTTTCTAACAACGGCCACACTTGTTTTGCAATATATTGTAAATAAAACCGTCGAGGGCATTCTAAATAATCATTCAGACTATGCTGACTAAACAAAAAATCAGGACTGAGGACTGAGTCTAATACTGAAGACATAAAACACATTTTAGGTTAAAATCATCACATGCTTTCAAATATTCGCCTGTGGGCCAATGCTCACCCCAAATTAGCATCATGGGTTTTCTTAGCCATAGGCATGGTTATTATTTTGCTTGTTGCGGCGCGTGAAGTTGGTCTCAATGCTGGTCAATGGTTTTTTCTGATCTTGTCAACCATTGGTTTGGCTGGTTTATGTGTATGGATTATTAGCTGGGAAGATGACGATGAGGTTGAACGCGCCTAGTCGTATTTCTGCTTTAGAATAAAAAAACGCGAGTATGACACTCGCGTTTTTTTATTTTTTCACTATTTTTTTAATAATTGAGGGTATCCCCAAAAGACGTAATGCCGAACTCACTATCCCTTCGTGACAGGAGAGATCTTTACTCTCTCCTGTCACGAAGGGATAGTGAGTTCGGCCCAAACTTGGTTTACGTTTCTACTTTTGTCATCAAACTGTCATCTTTTCTTTGCTAAATCTAAGCAAAATCTTGGTATGCTAGTCATGTAAATTTACCTTTAACGACGTTTATAGAGATAGCGATTTGTTTTCAACAAAAGAGTTTCTAAGAATGCGCTGATACTGGGTTGTTGATATATCGCAAAAGGAGACATGGCATATCGATGATTTACTTTGCTATTCGATCTATTTTGTTGCTCGTCACTGCATCGGGAGTGTTTTTAACCCTTTATGCCAATATATTCGCGGTTAATCTTGATCGTGGTGATGTATCTGCAATTTTCCTTGAACGAAGCTGCGTGGCTTATAGTGGCAAATGGTTTTGTTTTTCAAAACGTGCTGACTCACGTTTACCTGCCGATAAAGGTCGGCTATGGATGGATTATTACGACGGCAGCAAGTGGTTGCCAGCGCAACGTAATCCAGATGGGATTTTGTCATCGCCACCCGAATGTTTCCTCAATACCGATACGACAACTTACCCGGCGATTTGCTTCATGACAGGCGCAGATGGTTGGCTATATGCCATTCAGGCCAATGCTACTGGCTGGGGCGATTGGACCCGTATTCAAAGCAGTGAATTGGCGTCAAAGCCCAATTGTTTTTATTGGGTCGATGGTAAATCAATTACGTGTATGCCACGCACGAAGGAATGGCAGTTGGAGTTTTTGCTGTGGGATGGAGCCTATATTGGCCCACGCATTCAAAACTTAGGTGGTTGGTTGGCCGATGCCCCCATTTGTAAACCCTTTACCAGCAATATTAGTGGCCCATTTGGTTGCACCATGCTTATGAATGACAACACAGTTTGGATGGTTATTTGGGACAATAATCGTTGGACATGGCAGTTACACCCGTCTTAGCGCAATCATGATCGACACATGGCACATTGCCAACCCCGCAGCTAAAGGGTTGTTGTTGAAATTGGCGCAATTTACATAATGGCAACCCGATTACATTGAGCGGGCAGCCGCTGATTTGGGCCACTGGGCTAAAGTTGGGGTGCTGCACCGCATAAGAACCGGCCTTGTCGAATGGGTCACCGCTGGCGATATAGGCCGCAATTTCGTCATCGCTGTAATGGCGCATCAACACTTGCGACTTGACGATGTGAATGACCTCGGTATCAGCATGCCGCACCACCAGACAGGTTTGCACCTCATGCGCCCGCCCGCGCAGGCGGCGCAACATGGCCCAGGCCTCGGCAGCATCAGCCGGTTTGTTGAGCATCTCGCCGTCGATCAGCACGGTGGTGTCGGCGGCGATGATATAAGCATCAGCGCCAGCATCGGCAGATGCGGCATTTTCAGCCGCAACTGCGGCCTTATTGCGTGTAATGCGTTGTTGGGTTTCTAATGGCGTTTCATTGGGCAAGGCATCTTCATTCACGTCAGATGGTTGCACCACAAATGCCACCCCCAATTGCGCCAATAACTCGCGGCGGCGAGGTGAGGCCGAAGCCAAGATAATTTTAGATTGGGAGATGCTCACGATGTGGGGTAAATTGGGGATTTCACGCAAAGATGCAAAGCTGTTTTTTTTCGCCTTTGCGTCTTTGCGTGAAAAAATTCTTAAGATGCAAATTCGGTGCGTTTGAGCAGATCAATATTTTCGAGTGCGCGACCGCAACCCAACGCCACACATGCCATCGGCGCATCGGCGACATAGGCCGGTATCCCCACTTCTTTGGTCAAAAACTCATCAAGTTTGCGCAATAACGATGTGCCCCCGGTCATCGCCATGCCTCGGTCAATGATGTCTGAGGCCAATTCGGGCGGGGTGCGCTCGAGCACGGCTTTGATACAGGCAGCCATTTGCGACAGCGGCTCTTGTAGCGCTTCGGTAATTTCATTTGATGACAATTCAATCGTGCGTGGTAAACCGGTAATTTGATCACGGCCTTGTACTTGCATCACCAATTCGGTTTCAAGCGGCATAGCGCTGCCAATTTTGATCTTAATATCTTCAGCCGTCGGTTCACCAATGGCCAAGTTATATTTGCGGCGACAAAATGATTGAATGGCTTCGTCTAACCTCATCCCGCCAACGCGCACCGAGTTTGCCACCACAATACCGTTCATCGACACCACCGCAGCTTCGGCGGTCCCGCCGCCAATATCCATCACCAAGTTGCCGGTGGCTGTGTCAACAGGCAACCCAGCCCCCATTGCGGCGGCCAATGGCTCGCGCAGCAAAAATACCTCGCCTGCACCGGCTTCGATGGCGGCTTCGCGCACAGCGCGGCGTTCAACACTGGTTACGCCAAAGGGCACGCCGATTACGACACGCGGCGGCAAGGGCTTAAACCCTTTGATACGGTTGATGAAATGCTTGAGCATTTCTTGTGTAAAACGAAAGTCGGCAATAACGCCCTCGCGCACTGGGCGCACCACTTCAATTTCGCCGGGGGTGCGGCCATACATTTGGCGTGCCGCTTCACCTACTTCAACCGGTTGCTCATTGCGGGTCAGAATGGCGATAACCGATGGTTCTTGCACCACAATACCTCGTCCACGCACATACATAATAATATTTACTGTGCCGAGGTCGATGCCAATTTCTTGTCTAAATAATCCCATGCTTTCCCGCGATTTAAATGTTGCTATTCAACCTTGCTATTTTATCCTGATGATTTTAACGATAATCTCCGAGAGATCAACAGGCTTTCGATGCAATTTATGTGTCTTCTTAACTAAACAATATCAAATTAGCCAAAGCAAAGCAAGTTTTCGCCGATTTCACTATACCTTCCCCCGCCGTAGGCAGGGGAAGGTATAGTGAAATCGGCATACGTCTTGCCTCATTCTGCTTTCAAAATTACATACACTGGCAACCCACTACGCTCGTGTGCAATAAATGTCTCACTCACTTGTTTGCCCATTGCCTGCGCCAACTGTGTAAATTCCAATCTGCGATTATAAACGGCAAAGCGATCCCATAGCACAATATAGCGGCGAGTCGGGTCTTGCAATAATTCACGCGCCCGCGCCCGAAATCCATCATCGGCCTGAGCGCTATAGCCAAAAACTTCAAGTGGCCGCACTTGATCAGCCGTTAATACCCGCACTTGCTTTTCGATCCCCCAATCTAAGGCAATTGGTTGGCTTATTTTTTGCTGATCCAAATGTTCGGCCAATTTGTAGATGGCATCTGAGAATCGGCCAGTGCCGCCGGTTTCGCTTAATACCCGATGATGTTGGCTGTTTACCCAAACATCGGTGGCGATGATGGGGCTGAGCAACAGCGCCGCAAGCGCTAAATTTGCAATTTTGGATTTGGCGCTTGTGTTTGAGGCTTGGCGCAAAAATGCAAATCGTAAATCACAAATTGTAAATGTCGCATAGGCTAATATCATTTGCGGCAATGGCAACATAATGAATTGATGGGTAGACCACAACCCCGATACCGTAAATGCGCCTAAAAACATGAGAATGAGGATGCCAGCGACCAATGCCCAGAATTTGCGTGCTTGTTTTTGCCACAGTGCCAAGCCCCCGCCGATGGGCACAGCCAATAATAACGCCGGAAAAGCATAAATGTTGCTAAAGGGTGTGCCGTTATACCAAAAATAACTGCCATCGATAAACACCCGCACATCATCCAACGATTTCAGTAAATTGCCCCACACATTGCGATTGTCTACGCCAAATTGTTGGGTGGGGTTGTTTAGCGAATTGAGCAAAAGCATTAACGTTGGGGCGTTGCTATCGCGCAGCCAACCAGCCAAGTTATAGTAAATGAGCGGGGCCGCACCCACCATCAACCCTAGGCCAAGCATGAGCAGCGGTTGCACGAGTTGTTTGATGGGTGGCTTGGGGCGTGAGGTCAACCAATAACCCATCAGCCACGCCGCCATGACAACACACCAGCGAAAAAACAACAGTTTTACCCATAGCCCAAGCCCAAGCAAAAAACCAGCAGCGAAAAGAAGGCTGAAGGATGAAGGATGAAGGATGAAAGGTGCAGTTTTATTGTCTTTTGAGCGTTTTGTTAGCAATACCATCGCGCCCAGCGAGCAAACGGTCATGGTGCTGCTGACGCTGATGCCCTGGCGGCTAAACCAAATGAACGATGGGTTGACGGCGAGTAATAGCGCCGTCAGGGTGGCGACGCCATCTCCAAACCAACGCCGCGCCCACAGCCACGCCAACACAATGGTAACAGCAGAAAAGAAAATCGATTGTGCCCGCGCTGCAACTACGCCCGGGCCAAAGAGCCACATGAAGGGTAGGGTGGCATAGCCGCCCCAACTGCCCATATAGTCGAGTAACATAATGGGGTAGCCACCCATGCCAATACCGCGCAGCAATTCTGGCGATTCGCCATGCATCAATTGCAACATTGGCACAAGGTCGAGCGCCTCGTCGTAATAAAAACCGGGCAAATACAGTTGATATAAGCTGATTGCCAAAAAAAGTAAGAGACTGAGTAATAAACCCGCCGATGTAGCAATGGTGGCAATATGTTTAAACCGATTCAATAAAATCGATTATCCCTCGGTCTGTAATGTGCTTGTTGTGTTGTTAGCGTTATTTTTTACCAGCATAAGCATTTCGCCTTTTAATCGGCGGGCAAACGCCACGATTGGCTCAACAACTAGGGTAAATCGGCTAACCCACGCACCCGCGACACGCGCTGCATAAACTCGCCTAGGGTGGCGCTTTGTTGGCGCAAGCGTTGCACCCCGGGGCCAATGGGGTCACGCCCGGCGGTGGCGCTGCCGCCCGGCTCGGCGTTATAAGCCCCATAAAATGCAAAATAAGCCTGATTAAGCTTGCGAATTTGGTAGCCATTACGCACAAAAACGGCTCGTCGCTCCTCCATATATTGCTCGGCCTCGCTTATTTTGCCCTCGGCCAGCAATTCATCAGCCCGTAAGCGTGTTATGCGCATCTCGCGGTTAAAGTCAAATTTTGTCTGTTCTTCGGCGCGGGCAAGGCCAAGGCCCTTCGATTGAGGATTGGAGATTGAGGATTGGGGATTAACGTCCCCAATCCCCAAACCCTCTCTTTGAGAGGCTGTTTCGGGGTAATATCTTGCAATCACCCGCTTGCTGATCTCGCGCTCAAAAATGACGGCGCTGGTTTCGTTGATGATGCGCGAGGTAGCGTCATTGCCATAATTTAAGGCGATGGGGGCTAAGCGCCACACAAAATAATTGTGTGCCCATTCGTGCGCTGCTACCTCGATGGCAAAACGCACCGAGGCAGTTTGGGGCAGCATGGTTGGGTAGGCCCCCAAGCCACCGATGGGGGTAATGAGCGACGATACATCAAATTGTTGATCGACTTTTTTTTCCAAACGCAACAATGCTTCAATTGGCAAATCGGCTACCAACGTGCGTTGGTCAATACGCTCAATTTTGTCGCGCCGCGAGATAATCATGACATCGGGCAAGCCGGTAAAGCGAAAACGTAGCGGCGGCAAAATTTGCCCGCCCAGTGCAAAGCCTTCTTCGCGAATGACACTTTCGATTTGTTCTTGAATAATCGCTTCGCATAATAATTGCCGTGCATTCATTTGCTGGCGCAAGGTTTCGCGTTGGCGGCGCAGATCTTGGCTGGCGCTGGTGGCATCTTTGATATCGGGCGAAATATAAATTTTGTCAATTTCGACATTTAGTACCTCAAAATCATGCACCAACTGCATGGTTTGGCGCACAAATGCCACCTGATCGGCATCAGTTATGCCGTGTTGTGGCGTAATTAGTTCATGGGCGGCCTTGGCTGTTAATGCGTCAATCTCCCAACGCACAATATTAAATTGCTGGCCGGCAACCACGCGGTCTAACGAGGCATCGCGGTCACGCACCAGCGGCACGTCGAAGGTTAAACCCAAGAAGGTGAGGCTGACCCAAAACAAATTTACAAGCACCTTCGATATAAATCGGTTGGCAAAATTTAGCCAAGCGGGGCTTGAAATCAACCTAAATATTTTTGTTGAAGTAAGTTTAAAGTTCTTCACGGGTTTTGTTAAAAGTAATGTTACTCAAAGTAAAATCTGATGATTACTCACGAGTCATGACTCATGACTCATGACTCGTGACTCATGATGATAAACCTCTTAATCGATGCCCGTTTGATGTTTTATCGTAAAGCCGGTATTTCGCAATATACCCGTCATTTGGTTCAAGCGCTGGCAAATTTAAATGAGGCAGCATTACATCTCAATGTTTTGCTGGACCGCCGCGACCAAGATTTGGCATGGCTTCCTAAGCAAGCCAACATTTTGCGGGCGCTGACACCCGCTCATCATCGATTTGAATCAATCACGCTACCACTCGAACTTGCGCTACTTCAGCTACGCCAGCCGTTTCAGATCTTGCACAGCCCCGATTTTATTACGGCGCGTGGGCGTTTTAAAAAAATAATCACAGTGCACGATTTGTATTTTATGCAGCACCCTGAAGTGATGAGCGCCGATGGAGCGCGATATTATGGGCGGGTGGGGTGGTCGGTGGCACAGGCCGATGCCGTGATCGCTGTGTCAGAATTTACCCGCCGCGATATTCATCGCTTGTTGCCCAACACCCCCGCCCACAAAGTATATGTGGTGCATGAGGCTGCCGCCGCGCCAAATTATTCAATTGACGCTTCGGCTAGCGTAAACCCGCCTTATGCCTTGTTTGTTGGCACAGCCGAGCCGCGCAAAAACCTTATCACCCTGCTAACGGCGCTGGCGCATTTGCGTGAGCAAGCGCGGCTGCCCGGGCAATTTAAATTGCATATTGTCGGGGCGCAGGGCTGGGCGGGCGACACGCCGCAGCACATGGCGCAAACGCTGGGTGTGAGCGATGTGATCGAATTGGTGGGCGAGGTTGATCAAGCCCGTTTGCACGCGCTGTATTGCCAAGCCAAAATGTTGTTATTGCCATCGCATTACGAAGGGTTTGGGCTGACCGCGCTCGAAGCCATGACACGTGGCACGCCGGTCATTTGCAGCAATGCTGGCTCATTGCCCGAAATTGTGGGCGACGCGGCCTTGTTGCATGACCCGCTTGATGTGACTACGCTCGGCGAACATATTTTGCGTTTGTGGCATGATACAGCCTTGCACAATGACTATGCGCAACGTGGTTTGCAACGTGCCCAATTATTTGCGTGGGCACGTGCCGCCCGCGAAACCCTAAAAATTTATACCTAATGACTGCAACAACCCTCGACCCCATTACCCTAGAAGTGCTGTGGAATCGGCTTTTGGCAGTGGTGAATGAGCAACAAACGGCGCTTATTCGCACCGCCTTTAGCACCGTGGTGCGCGAAACCCAAGACTTGGCCTGTGGCGTTTTTGACCAGCGCGGGCGTATGGTGGCGCAGTCGTTGACCGGCACGCCCGGCCACATTAACGCAATGGCGACTGGATTGAAGCATTTTTTGCGTGAATACCCAGCGCACACATTATGTGATGGCGATGTGCTGATCACAAACGACCCTTGGCAAACCGCCGGTCAAATTAACGATATGACGGTGGTAACACCGGTGTTTAAGGCTGGGCAAGTGGTGGCTTATTTTGCTAGCACCTGTCACGCCCCCGATATCGGGGGGCGGCTGCTGTCAGCCGAGGCGCGTGAGGTGTTTGAAGAAGGGTTGCGTATTCCCATCACCAAATTGATGATTGCGGGGCAACCTAACGCCGAGCTGTTCAAAATTATTCGTGCCAATGTGCGTACGCCCGACGAAACGATGGGCGATTTGTACGCCCAAATGTCGAGCAATGTGGTCGGCGCGCGCTCGTTGTTGCAGCTTATGGCCGAATTTGAGATGCCGACGATTGAGGCGTTGTCGGAAGCCATCATCAGCCGCTCAGAACGCGCCATGCGTGATGCCATTCGCGCTTTGCCCAATGGCGTGTATCGCAATGAAGCATGGACCGATGGTTTTGACGAACCGATTAAGATCGCTGTCGCTGTCACCATTCGTGATGAAGATATCGACATCGACTTCGCGGGTTCATCGCCCCAAAGCAAATGGGGTATTAATGTGGTGCTTAATTACACCCATGCTTACGCCTCATTTGCCATGAAAGCCGCTGTATGCCCCGATGTGCCACACAACGACGGCGCATTTCAACCGGTGCATGTAACTGCCCCGCTCGGCAGCATTTTAAATTGCCGCGAGCCAGCGGCGGTGGCATCGCGGGCGGTGATGGGGCATTTTTTGCCGGGCGTGATTTTTGGGGCATTGCAGTCGGCTATGTCCGATCAGCTTATCGCGGGCGGCGCAGACCCGTTGTGGATGACGGTTTGGCGCGGCAGTCGCGCCGATCACACGCCGTTTGTTTTTACCCATTTTCAATGTGGCGGCACGGGGGCGCGGGCAATGAAAGATGGGATGAACGCCACCGGTTTCCCTAGCGGTGTAGCCGGTGTGCCTGCTGAGGTGGTCGAGGCGTTGTCGCCGTTAATTGTCAGCCGCAAAGAATTGCGTATCGATTCGGGCGGGGTGGGCAAACAACGTGGTGGCTTGGGGCAATGGACTGAGATTGCATATCAGGGTGAAGGGGCGCTGAGTGTGTCGGCGATGGTTGATCGCACCCGTTATGCCGCGCCCGGCTTGGTGCATGGGCAACCCGGTGCACTCGGTGAGGTCATCCTCAGTGATGGCCGCCGCCCACAGCCCAAGGCGCTCATTTCTCTTACCCCAAATATGCACGTAAAGCTCAATTTGCCGGGCGGTGGCGGTTTTGGTGATGTGGCTTTGCGTGACCCGCAACGGGTGCTGGCAGATGTGGTGAATGGCTATATTTCGATTGAGGCGGCGCAGCGTGATTATGGTGTAGTCGTGCGTTACGTTGGGCGCGATGATCAATTGGTGCGTTTGCCAAGTGACTTTGTGTTGGGTGACTCATGAGTCATAAGTCACGAGTCATGTAGCTTTTAATTGCCGCGATATACCCGCAGCAACCGCCCTATCAACCCTAGCGGCAGCCAAGATGCGGCGAAGGCCAACACCGGTTTAGGTGCATAAATTTGGCTACGTAACGAGGCCGTGAGTAAATGCCGCGCCCGCGCCGAATCACCTTGGCGCAAAAAATAATAACCGCGTTCAAATTGGCGTTTGGCGCGCTCAATGCGATAAAAACGCCGAATACGTGGGTCGGCGCTTTCGGTCATCAGCAATTGTGCCGATTTTGCCAAGTCTTTTTGAAAACTGAGCTTGCGTTTGGTCACTTGCCCGCCCCATACGCGATAACGCGCCCATACGCCGTCGATCCAGCCAAAATGGCCGTTTTCACCTGCATTGGTCAGCAAGTCGATCCACAATTTCCAATCAGATGCAATTGGAATACGCTCGTCGCAGCCATCTTTTGGCAAATAACAAGCCCGCATCATGGTCGATGTGCCGGGCATGAGATGCCCAAATACCACCGCATCGTAAGCGCTTTGGCCTTGGCGCATGGCAATGCGCTCGGTCCAGCGATATAGCGTTTGGCCGGTGTTCGAGTCGAATACATCAACATCGTGCCCGCATAGGGCGCGTCGCGCATCGGCTTCCATCCACGCTACTTGTGCCGTAATTTTGCCGGGCAACAACACATCATCACCGCCCTGCAGGGCCACATATTTGCCATGACAATACTTGAGGGCGCGGTTGTAATTTTTAGTCACCCCAACATTGTTTTGCCCAATAATGGGAATGAGCCGTTTGGGGTAACGCCGCGCAAAATCGTTAATCACCTCGGCACTGTGATCGCGTGAGCCATCATCGGCGATCACCACTTCAAGATTGTCATAATCTTGTTCGAGCGCACTACTTAATGTTTCGGGCAAAAATTGGGCTTGGTTATAAGCTGGAATAAGAATGGAGACAAGTGGCGCGGTCATAAATTTGAGCTTGCACTATACCGCAAGAAGCAAGAACCAAGAGTCAAGAATTAAGATTACAGACTTGGAACCTGATACTTAGCACTTAGCACTTTCCACTTTTCACTCGTTTTCGATAGTGATATGATATAAAACATCATGCAATTAGAACTTTTATGTGATTACGCCTGCAATACCGGCGAAAACCCGTTATGGCATCCCGAAGAAAAGAAAATTTATTGGAACGACATCCCACGCGGGCGGGTGTTTTGTTATGATCCAGCAACCCAACAGCACGGCATTGTGTATGAAGGTGAAGTAACTGGCGGTTTTACATTTCAAGCCGATGGCGGGTTATTATTATTTCAGCGCCAAGGTGCGATTCGCCTGCTCAAAAATGGGGTATTGACAACCCTGATCGCCTCATTACCCAATGAAGTGGATTCGCGTTTTAATGATGTGATGGCCGACCCAACCGGGCGCGTGTTTTGCGGAACCATGCCATCGCCCGATCCGGGCGGCCCCAATCCCGGCGCATTGTATCGCTTAGATTTAGATGGTAGTATCACGACCTTATTTGGCGATGTGACTGTATCCAATGGCATGGGTTTTACGCCCGACCTCAAGCAGTTTTATCACACCGATTCGCTCAAAAAGACGATTGATCGTTTTGATTATGACAACATCAGCGGCAATTTAAGCAACCGAACGCCTTTTGTGC
>CAZLOF010000024.1:0-17888 GCA_964560745.1 uncultured Thermoflexus sp. | reverse complement strand
CTACTTTAGCTGGCAGTGGTGATTTATTTGCCGGTGACCCGCAAGAGACGATTAACTATGTTGAAAAACACGACAATGAAACGTTATATGACTTGAATGTATATCGTTTACCGTCGACAACCAGCATGGCAGATCGGGTGCGGGCGCAAAATATGGGCACGAGTTTGATCGCCCTTGCCCAAGGCATTCCTTTTTTCCAAGCTGGGCAAGATACCTTGCGCTCGAAATCGCTTGACCGCAATAGCTTTGAGAGCAGCGATTGGTTTAACCGGCTCGATTGGACGTATGCCAGCAACAACTTTGGCCGGGGCTTGCCGCCCGAATGGGATAACAGTGGTCGTTGGAGCATTATGACACCCTTGCTCAATAACCCTGCACTTGACCCAGCGAGCAGCAATATTCAGTTTTCGGCAGCCCACCTGCGCGAGATGTTGCGTATTCGTAACAGCAGCAAATTATTTCGGCTTAATACCAAGGCCGATATCACCAGCCGAGTTAATTTTTATAACACCGATAACGCCAAACCCGGAATGGTGGTGATGGCGCTAAATGACACGGCAGCCACTGATTTGGATGCCAGCTATGAGACGATTTTGGTGTTTTTTAATGCCAACAAAATTACGCAAACCATTACGATTCCGGGGGCCGATTTATTTGCCATTCACCCATTGCAATTAGATGCAACTGATGCCGACCCGATGGTGGCGGCGGCAACGTTTAACGATAGCACGAACGAGTTTTCGATACCCGCCCGCACCACAGTTGTGTTTGTTTCAACCCAACCCATTTTGCCGCAAAGCACAATCGATTGGGTGGGGTTAATGTATCCGCGTGGGGGTGTTGCCAATCAAATAAACCAAGGGGCGTTTACGCCTAGTGGCTACGATATTTATGCACAAGTGTATGACGCTGGCATAACCAATGCCGTTGGGCAAGGTGCGGGTATTGCGTGTTATGTGCATTGGGGTAGATATGGCGCAACATGGACCGATTTAGCCATGACCTATAACGTGGATGTTGGCAATAATGATGAATATAAAGCAACCATTCCCAAAGCAACGCTAAATGCACTGCCCCCGGGGAATTATGGGCATACAGTGTATTGTCAAAAATTGGGCGAAGATAAAAAGTGGAAAGAAGACAGTTATAACATCAATAGTAATAGTTCAGATGATGATCAGGGCGATGGGTTAATTACCATTGTGCCTACAGCCGATTCGGCGGCAGAGGCCGCTGGCAGTGTGTTTGTGCATTTGTTTGAATGGAAGTGGATTGATATTGAAAAGGAGTGCACCTATTTGGCCCAAAAAGGCTATAAGGCTGTGCAAGTGTCGCCACCAATGGAGCATGTGCCGCCCATTGCCGACATGGGTGCTGCTGATAAAGATTACCCTTGGTGGGTGCGTTATCAGCCGGTTAGCCACGACACCAGCAAATTGACCAGCCGCAGCGGAACCCTAACCGAGTTTCAGAGCATGGTGAACACTTGCAAAGGCCAAGGGGTTGATATTATTGTTGACGCGGTGATTAACCATACTACCTATGTTGGCAGTGGCACAGGCACGGCTGGCTCAACCTATACCTCATACACTTACCCGCAATACGCCACCGCCGATTTTCATGCGTGTGGCACTACGGGTAATGAAATCACCGATTACTCTAATCGGCGTGAGGTGCAAACCTGTGAATTAGCTGATTTGGCCGATTTAAATACGGGTCAAGCCTCTGTGACGAATACGCTACACACTTATTTGCAAAATTTGCTTAATATTGGTGTCGCTGGTTTTCGGATTGATGCCGCTAAGCATATGGCAAGCCATGAAATCGCCTCGATTTTGGGTGGGCTGACCCGCACCGGTGGCTTGCCTGTCTATGTGTTTCAAGAGGTAATTGACCAAGGCGGCGAGCCGATCAAATCATTTGAATATACGCCGAATGGTGATGTGACCGAGTTTAAGTTTAGCGTGAAGATAGGCAATGTGTTTAACTGTGGCGATACGCTTTCTAGCCTGCAAAATATGGAAAGCGCTTGGTTGCCCACACGCTTTGCGCAAATTTTTGTTGACAATCATGATAATCAGCGCGGGCATGGTGCGGGCGGCGCGTGTATTTTGGATCATCGAGATGGGTTTGCCAATTACAACTTGGGCACTGTCTTTATGTTGGCTTATCCCTATGGGCATCCATCGGTGATGTCGAGCTATTATTGGAGCAACAACCCCAGCAATAATACCGGGGATAGCAAAGGCCCGCCCAGCACGACTGCGCCTTATACCTCTGGCAGCGGCGCTGAAACACGCCCAGCTTATGGTGTAAGCCAAGTGGCAGGTGATGTGCCTGAAAATTGTTCAAATAGCTATGAAGATGGTAAATGGGTGTGTGAACATCGGCGCACTGCTATTGCCAATATGGTTGGGTTTCGGCTTGCAACTGTTGGTGAAGTGGTGACCGATTGGGTAAATATCAGTAGCAATCATATTGCCTTTGGGCGTGGCAACAAAGGCTATGTATCCATTAACAAAGAAGCTAGCAACAATACTCGCACTTATACCACCAGCTTGAGCGCGGGTTATTATTGTGATATCACCCGTTACGATTTCATTACCAGCACCAATTCTTGTGTATTGGCTGGCACATTCACGCCAGTGGCGGTGAGCGAGTTGATTGTGGTCGAGGCTGATGGGCGAATTTTGAACAAACAGGTGCTGGCGACCGATGCATTTGCGATTCATATTAACGCCAAAGTGGTGTTGCCGCAGATCTATATTGGGAATGGGAGCGTGACGGAGGGCAACAGTGGGGCGACAAATTTGACCTTGCCAGTGACATTGAGTGTGGCGGGTGGCAGCATGGTGACGGTGAGTTATGCCGTTGTTTACAGTAGCGCGACTGCGACTGATATTAGCGGCGCAACGAGTGGGGTAATTGAATTTGCACCGGGTGAGACGAGTAAGACGATTACGGTTGTGGTGATGGGTGATGTAACTTATGAGGCGACTGAATCCTTCACAGTCAGCCTCAATAGCCCAGTCAATGCCAGTATTGCGATGACACATGGTTTAGGGACAATTGTCAATGATGATGCAGTTCCGACGCCGACGAACACGCCAACGCCAATAGCCACAGCTACTGAAACACCGACAAACACACCGACAGCGACGGCGACGGCAACCGAAACACCGACGAACACACCGACCTCGACGGCGACGGCGACAGAAACGGCGACTGAAACGCCGACGAATACACCAACGGTAACAACAACACCTATTCCGTCAGTGCCACCAGCACAACCAGGCTCGTCTGCATCACCCCCCGATACAACCGACTCCGATGGTGATGGGGTCACCAACGCCAATGATCCTGATGATGATGGAGATGGTGTGACTGATCAGACCGAGCTACAAGATGGCTATAACATGGGGTTGCTTAATGGCACAGGGCCGAATACCGATATCGATGGTGATGGGGTGCAGAATGTGTTGGACAAAGACAATGATAATGACGGGATACCTGATGCCTTTGAAAGCGCCATTGACACAGATGAGGACGGTGCACCTGACTATATGGATGAGGATAGCGATAATGACGGGATTAGTGATATAGATGAGAGTGGGTTAGTAGGGGCGCGTGATGTGAATGGGCGTTTTGTTGATTCAGATGGGGATGGTGTGCCAGATGTAATCGATGCCGACCCGCGTGATGTCAACAATACTCAAATTAGATTCACCCCTAAAGATACCGATGGTGATTCGATACCTGATTATTTAGACCTCGATAGTGATGGTGATGGTATTCCCGATGCCCAAGAACTGGCCCCACCTAATGGCAAGCCAAAATTAGATTATCATGGGGCGGCTTCGGTGGGGCGTGATAGCGATGGCGACGGCGTGCCTGATTATCTTGATCTCGATAGTGATAATGATTGTATTCCAGACATCGTTGAAGCTGGGTTGGCTCGTCAAAACACCCACAATAATGGTGTAACCAATGGTGTTGATGCTGACAAAGATGGGGTGACCGATAGTGTTGACGCTTCGGGTAAGCGCGGCACAGCGAATGTCGATTTGCCAGACCAAGATAAAGACGGCGTGCCCGATTATCTTGATATCGACGCAGATGGGGATGGTAAACCAGATGTGACAATATGTGGCGCAAATTTGGACGCTAACGGCGACGGACGGATTGATAACGCGGTAGATCGTGATCGTGATGGGGTTCCCGATGTGATTGATAGCAACCCAAGTGGGTTTGGTGGCATACGCGATCTCAGTATGACGGGCAAGTATCGGGTTTACTTTGTGTTTTTGGTTAATAATAAAGCCAATTAGCGAGTTTGGGTGAGTTTTTAATCCTGTGTTAACACCGTCCGTCGCGCCTTTTGTATTTACAGTCACTTGCTCGTTTATGAACATAAGTAATAGTCAGTCGCTGTGTTCGATGAGGTATTGTGTATAAGTTATAACCTCACGCCTTAATACGGGAGCGAGATACAGGCTTGTCTCCCCATGAATATGCGATGTTTATTTTGCATATCCATTAGTTACGTTGAGCATAATCAAGTCAGGCGATCAGAATATGTAGATTTTCAGCGTCTTTAGTTGTCTCAAATTTATTGTACAATATAGGAGATGATTTAAAGACCAGAAAATGAGGGAAATAACATATCTGAGAATACAATTATCAATAATTTGCGTACACACCGAAAAGGAGCACTCAACTAGTTTTAGAGCAATTTGATAGACGTGGATGATGCACTTGCCAATGGTTTATCACCGGGTGGTATCGTTGTTAGGATTAGGCACTATATGCTCATGGTAGTGTTGCTGAAGATTATTATGTGAATGCCACGTTAAAAGCAGGCGCACTACTGGCGATGAACATTAACCCAAGCATTTTGGATCGTAATTTCGGCAACATTTATCGGTTTATCATCAATGTCCCAAGTAATCTCGCCAATTCTTCTTGGTCGTGATGCTGATATAACCACGCTAATGACCCAACTGGCACAATGTAGCGTCGGGCAGGGAAACACATTGCTTATAAGCGGTGAAGCGGGTATTGGCAAATCACGCTTGGTTAACGAAGCACGAACACGGGCACAATCGCAATCATATTGTGTATTGATAGGTAATTGTTATGAGGTCGATTATGTTGTACCTTATGGCCCCTTTATCGATTTACTGCGCCGTTTTTGCATTGGCAAAAGCCGCGATGAAATTGCCAATATTTTTAGCGGGACGACCCAGCAATTAGTTACACTTCTACCCGAGCTAAGTGCATCGCACCAAGATCTTTTGGCAAAACAACAAGGCACACCAGAACAAGAGAAGCGCAAATTGTTTGCGGGAATATCTACATTTTTTTCAGACATTACTCGAACCCAACCCGTCCTCGTCATTATCGAGGACGTGCATTGGTGTGATGACATGTCATTAGAGTTCTTGGTATTGTTAGCACGTATTGTGCGATCCCAACACATGTTGCTATTATTAACTTATCGCAATGATGAGGTAACAGCCACACTAACCCATTTTTTAGCCCAACTTGAGCGCGAACGACTGGCGACCGATATTATTCTTAAACGTCTTTCGATTAACCACGTCGAAGGGATTATTGCTGCAATTTTTGATCAACAACATGTGCGTAGCGAATTTAGTCAAACTATTTATAATCTAACCGATGGCAATCCATTTTTTGTTGAAGAAACGCTAAAATCGCTCGTTGTTGCGGGTGATATTTATTTTAAGCAAGGCGTATGGACACGTAAGGCGCTGACCAATTTACATATTCCACATACAGTACAAGATGCTGTGCAACGCCGCGCTCAACGACTTACTCCACTTGCCCGTAGTGCCTTAAATATTGCTGCCATTATTGGACAACACTTTGAATTTGAGTTGCTTCAGCAACTTACGGGGCATGACGAAGCAACGTTGCTTAAACTCATCAAAGAAATGCTGGCAGTGCAACTTGTTGTTGAAATTGATGCCGATGCTTATGATTTTCGACACGCACTCACGCGTCAGGCCATTAGTTCTATGTTATTAACCCGCGAGCGGCGTGCCATTCACCGTATGATTTTGAGGGCTTTGGAGAATTTGCACTCACACCAATCTACTGACGAGTACGTAGAAAATCTGTCATATCACGCTCACGAAGCCCAAGATTGGGCGAAATCCGATGAATATGGGTATCGGGCTGGCACAAAAGCATGGCGTATGTATGCACCGCGTGCAGTAGATGTATTTCTTTCACGCGCTATTGAAGCGGTTCACAAACAGCAAACAGCGCCAACCGCCCATATCAGCGAAATATATTATTTGCGTGCGCAGGCTCGTGAACAATTGGGTGAATTTGAGGATGCTCGTGGCGACTATGAGATGGCAAAGCAGGCTGCCCAAACTGCAAAAAACATATTTTTGGAATGGCAGGCAGGATTAGGGCTTGGATTTTTATGGGCCTCGCGTGATTATGCCCGTGCTGGCGATTATTTTCGTGACGCGCTTACGCTTGCCCCGAAACTAGGCAATCCAAGCTCGGCGGCCCAGACCCTTAATCGAGTTGGCAATTGGCATATGAATGCCGAACAGCCCTTTGAAGGAATTCGTTATCATACCGAGGCCTTACGGTTATTCGAGGCACTAGGTGATAAACAAGGGATTGCATCGACCTTAGATTTAATGGGCATTAGTCACTATGTATCGGGTGAATTTCACCAAAGCGTAAATTATTATGCGCAAGCAGTTACATTGTTACGCGAGCTAAACGATAAAAGCGGATTGATCACAGCTTTAGCTATCGGCTCCAGTCGGGGAATTGCGTGGTTTGGCCGTACCGCCTTGCCGACACAATCGCATTTGCATGAGCGTATCGCTGAATGCGAAGAAGCTTTGCGATTGTCTAATCAAGTTGAGGCCCGCCCGGGCGTGGTTATAAGCCAGTTGTGGATGGGTTTTAATTATGCAATGTCAGGCCAATATACAAAGGCATTGCAACAATTACAACAGGGGTTAATTGCCGCGACGGAAATTGAGCATAAACATTTTATTTGCACTGCCCATATGCTCTTAGGCGTTTGGCATTGGGATGTGGCCGCGTGGGAAATTTCTATTTCGCATTTACAACAAGCCCTTACGATTTCGCGTGAAACAAATTCGACTATCTGGAAACACAATATCATCGCATTTTTTGTTTCGGCATTGGTTCAAATGGGTAAATTGGAGCGGGCTGAACAAATTTTGTATAGTGAATGGAATCCGCAGAATCCACTACAGGGGATTGGGTTTCGTGCAATGTGGGGAGCATATGCCGAGCTTTTGTTGGCACAAGGCGATGCAGTTGCGGCCATGCGAGTGATTGATGCGTTAGTCGACACTATGCCCAAATTAGCCTCACACCCTAATGCGGTTGCACCGTATCTGGCTTACTTATATAGTGAGGTTTTCTGTATGCTTGGACAGCACTCATTGGCCATTCGTTGGGCCGAGCAAGGTCAAGCCGCTGCCCATCTTTATGATTTGCCCGCATTGCAATGGCGATTGGCTATCTCATTGGGTAAAGCATTATTAGCAAATGGCAAACGCGACAAAGCCGCATTTGCATTTACTTATGCACGTGATATTGCTGGATCTCTTGCTCAATTGTTAGAGGATTCTGGATTGCGCGATAATTTGCTTAAGGCTGCGACGGTGACAATGGCTCGAGTATCATTAGATTCACCACGCCGCAAAGCCAAAGCTCAATTCGACGGGCTAACCATGCGCGAGCGTGAAGTAGCCAGCAGAATTGGTCAAGGACTTAGCAATCGTGCTATTGCTGAACAGCTTAGTCTAAGCGAACGTACGATCGAGACCCATGCAGCCAATATTTTAAGTAAATTGGGCTTTACCTCACGTTCACAGATAGCTGTGTGGGCACACGAAAAAGATTTGGCTTAGCTGAGTCGTTACTATTTAGTAACCCATGGTTTTTACAGGTATTACGCGCTGTCTATCCATTACTGAGACGGATAGCGCGTGATACCTTTTGCAATTTGATACGGAGACTTCGTCACACACAAAATCTCCGTACTGGTACTGACGCATTGTTTCGTCGTCTGAGTTAATGTTATGGCAGGTTCAAAAAGCAAATAAATGAACTAAAAACGGAAATTCTTAATAAATATTGGGAGATTTTAGCCATGACAATTAATAAAAATACTCAAATGACAGGCGGTATCGCGGTTGCAAATCAGGGTGACTTTCACAATGTGTTCGGTCACAGCATCTACTTTAAGCACAACACAGAAGAATTAGGCGGCAATGCGTTTGTATGGGAAATTGTGTCACCCCCGGGCACAATGGTCCCCCCCCACATTCACACGGTCGAAGATGAATTTATTTATGTGCAAGACGGTGAACTGAATGTGCTGGTTGGGGATACTACCTATCATGCTCGCGCCGGTGATTTGATAAAAATGCCCAAAAATGTGCCACATGGCATTTGGCAAGTGGGAGACAAACCGACCCGCACACTTTGGACTGTTGTTCCCGCTGGAAAGATGGAGAATTTGTTCATTGAGTTAGGTAAATTACCCGCTGGTCCGCCCGACCCTGTCATAGTTGGTAAGATATTTGCTGAACATGACCTTACGTTATTACCGCCACCGGGTTTGTAAATGTTGAGAGCCAAGAGCCATGAATTGCAATATGATGTGCCCGATTCATGGCCTTTACGTGTCTTCTTAATAAAGAGTGGCAAATGAAGATGTAATGTTGAGATCACTATCTATCCATACCTGTTTAGAGAAGGATAGATAGTGACCTCAGCGAAAACCTATCTTTATACTTCATATTGAGAAGATGCACTTTTAATTAAACAGGAGATTAATCATGAAAATGTCAAATAAAATGTTAGTTGTTTTTTTGATCTTGAATGCGTTGATGCCGATTGCTTTTACATTGATGGGATTAGCTGACCCATCTTCTTTACTGGGATCATTTGGCATTAGCCCTAACTCAGAGAGCATTGCTGCTGCTGCATTATTGCCTTCATTTACGATCGTGGTTGCGGCGTGGACGATTACAGCGATTAATTGGTTGCTGCAAGGACGACGCGAAGGTAGGACAATGGCAATCTTGCTTGGGGGCCTGTGTGTGGCGGCTGGTGTGCTTAATGCATTTGCCTTTTCGCGTCTTGGTCGTAATCCGCTAGTTGATATGCCTGATGTTGTGCGTGGCATATTGATTTTAGTGCTCTGTTGGTGGGCGAGCCCAAAGACAACGCCAGAAATTGTCATGAAGAGTTAGACTGTCTTTCTCTGTGAATTGAAGGCCCTATGCCAGTGCCGTTACACAGGCGCTGGCATAGGGAAATCGGCAAGCCTTTCGTCTGCCGAGAATAACTTGCGCCAGCAACTCCTCACTTGTAAAAGCTAAATTTGTTAATGCACCGACAGTGTCGTTGAGTTGGGCGACTTTGCTAGCTCAAATCAGCACTGAGGTTATGACTGGATGACGCAAAATCCGCACCAGCACTATTTGGACCAAGGTGTGTTTGTGTGAAACTAGGCCAAAAACTTCGGCAAATCTTCTAAGCGTGAGCAGCCGATTTGCCCCATGGCGCAGCGTAGCTCGGCCTTGAGGATTTTCATTACATGCTCACCGCCTTGTTTATCGAGCGCGGCGACGGCAAATAGGAAAGGCCGGCCCATCATCACGAAGTCTGCACCCAAGGCCAACATGCGTGCAATGTCTAGCCCGTTGCGCACGCCGCTATCGACAATAAGCGGCACATTGGGACCGACGGCAGCCCGAATTTTGGGCAGCACCTTGGCGGTTGAAGGTGCTGCATCGAGTTGCCGACCACCGTGATTTGAGACGACCAAGCCATCGGCCCCTAGCGCCATATATTGCTTGGCTTCTTCAGGGTCCATCACGCCTTTGACTACTAGTTTGCCTTTCCACAGGTCTCGAATCATGGCAAAACGGGGTGGCAAAATATGCCCACCCATGCGCTCGCGCATAAAATGGGTTGAGGCGGTGATGGATTTGCCGATGTTTTTTGAATTGCCCAAGGCAAAATAGGGCTTGACATTTTGAAATTCTGGCACGCCAGCAAACAACATACGCAAGGCCCAATTGGGATGCGTCACCATTTGCCATAGGGTTGTGGCGTTAAAGGCGGGTGGCACCGAGACCCCATTTCGGATGTCTTGCTCGCGGCGGGTTTCGTAAGGCACATCGACAGTTAATAGTAAGGTGTCGTAGCCCACTTTTTCACAGCGCCCCAACAAGTGTTTTACCACTTCTGGCTCTTTTGGGGTGTAAAGTTGATACCATGCATGTTCGCCAGCCACGCTGCGAATGTCTTCGAGTTTGGCGGTGGCGACGGTGCTGAGGGTGTAGGGAATATTGTGCGTTTTGGCGGCTGCCGCCAAAATACGCTCGGCATTGGCCCAGATCAACCCCGATAACCCAACGGGCGAGACCCCAAAAGGTGCGTCGTAGGTGCGCCCAAATAGGGTGGTGCGAATTTCGGGTGCGCGACCATCGGATAGGTAGCGCGGCATCAATTCGACGGCGTTGAGGTCGTCGCGGTTTTTCTGGCGCGATACATTGCCGCCCAATGCGCCAAATAGATAGTCGCGCATAAATTGCGGCAGGCGGCGATAGGCCACTTGCTCCATTTCTGCCACGCTCGGGTATTTTTTGTCGATGTTCATGTGAAGTTGGATTTCACGCAAAGGCGCAAAATTTCGCTACTTGCGTTATGTGTAATTGATTTTTTTATCACAAAACACGCGAAGCACCGAAGATTTATGCAAAAAAATTCGGTGCTTCGCGCTTTTGCGCCTTTGCGTGAAACCTTTTAAAGCACCCGAATTGTGTTGGTTAATGCGCCAATTTTTTCGATCTCAATCGTCACAGTGTCGCCGTCTTTTAGCCATACGGGTGGCTTGCGGGCTGCGCCGACACCGGGCGGTGTGCCGGTGATGATGAGGTCGCCAGCATTAAGCGTGAAGTAGTGGCTGAGGTAAGCCACCAATTTGGCTGTGCCAAAAATCATCTGGGCTGTGCTCGAATTTTGCATAACCTGCCCATTCAAAATGCACTTGATGTTGAGGGCTTGCGGATCGGGGATTTCGTCGGCAGTGGTGAGGCAGGGGCCAATAGGGCAAGTGCCGTCGAGTGTTTTGCCTAGCACCCATTGCTTGCCCTCATCGCCCGATTGCAAATCGCGGGCGCTGAGGTCATTGGCGCATACGTAGCCGCCGACATAACTTAGCGCGTCGGCATCGTTGATGCGATAAGCCGTTTTGCCAATCACAATGCCAAACTCGGCTTCGTAGTCCATGTTGGGGGTTTGGTCGTTATACCAAGTCAGGGTGTCGCCGTGCGCGGCGAGGGTATTGCTAAATTTGGCGAACACAATCGGTTTGCTCGGCGGCTTGGCCCCGCTTTCGGCGGCGTGGTCACTATAGTTTAGCCCAATGGCGATGATTTTGCCGGGCTGGATGGGTGCGCCAAGTTTGACCCCGGCCAACGATTGCGCTGCGCCACTTGCGGCGATGGCGGCGGCTTGGGTACGCGCATCGGCATTGTTGATAATGTGTAATACGCTGCCAGCAGCGCTTACATCGATAAAATGATCGGCATCGGTCATGATGCCGGTTTTGTTTCCTTGATCGGTTTGAATATTAATTAGTTTCATAATGTATTTTCGGGGCGGCAAACGCCACCCATAACTCACATGATTGTTGACTTGCGAAATGAGGGGTGCATCATCAATGCCACCGCCACCAGATAAAGCGACGAGCCGAAGACAAACAGAGCATCAATCGACATGCCCATTTGCACCAGCCACACCCCCAGCATGGGTGCAATGAGGCCACGTATGCCGATGACAGTGCGTTGGAGTGCGGCATATTCATACGTTTGGTTGTCGCGGGCTAGTTCGATGGTGCAATTTTGAAACGCCAAATCGACCCCCGCCGAGCCTAAGCCCGCCGCGATAAAAGCCGGTAGCATCATGAGGCCATTGGTGGCGAGCATGTGGCTGATGGGGATGATGGACAAAATGGCGAACACCACCCGCAAACCAATCACGCCATTAAAGCGGTCGAGAAAATGCCCCCACACCAAATAGCCAATGAGCCACGAAACCGATTGCGCCGCCCCTAGCAAGCTCACTTCGGTATAAGACAAATTAAGCCGATTGACAAAGACGGCCGGGTAAAAACCAGCCGGAATGAGGCCGCCAAAGCCAAAAAACGCCACCGCCAGCAAATAATATTGATAGCGCCGATCGTGTTTGAGCACCTGCCAAAGCTGGTTTGGGCTGCGTTTTTCTTGGGCGGGGGTGCTGCTTTCGTCAATTTGAATGCGGCTGAATAAACGCGCTGCCGCTACGCCACATAGCCCGCAAATGGGGAATAACCACACATAACCCAGATTATCGAGCATCCAACCACAAATAGGCGTGACCAACAACATGCCGCCTGCCAAGCCGATACGCACATAACCGAGCACTCGCCCGCGTATGTTGGCCGGGTAAATGAGTTGAATGACCCGCGTGTATGCCGGAGAGGGGAAGGAATCGAAGAAAAAGTAAAACACCGAAAGCAACAACATGATCGGTGCGCTGGCCGCAAGCCCCATCAACACAAAAAAACTGCGCCCAATAGCCCACACCGATGCCAAAAAGCCCGGCAAACCGCGTGCGGGTATAAACCGCGCCGTTAGTGGCACGAGCAAGAAGCCAATATAGCTGGCGGATTGATAAAATGCGATCAATTCGGCTGACGACCCTAAACGTTGCAACACGACCGGCACAAATAACAGGGCCGCGTGAAATGGGCCATAGGCCAGCGAGGCCAAGAGTTCGATGCGCATATTGCTGCGCACGTGGTTTGGCATCGGCCCGACGAGTGCATCTTCAATGCGTGTGAGGGGTTGAGTTTGGCTGTTGGGCAGCATTTTTGCGATTAGTGTAACTCATCCCTACGCATGGCTGATATTTTATTGGTTTATTGTTCTTTGCGCTGCCAGCCACGCCTCAAATTCGGCTTTGGCTTCGGTATTTAATGGGTAATATTTGCGCAAGTCGCCGCCTTGGGCCAGTTTCATGCGTGTAAATTCTTCCCATTCGTTTTTTTCGTTCGCTAACTTGGCGATTTCGGGCGCGAGATGGGCTGGCACTGAGATCGCGCCGTCGTTATCGGCGATGATGATATCGCCCGGCATCACCAACACACCGGCGCAGGCAATTGGCACATTTACCGCAAATGGCATAATTTTGTGTTGCCAACCATGATTGGGTGTCACCCCGCGCAGCCACATACCTAAATCGAGATGCTCGGCATGTTGCCAATCGCGGATACAGCCATCGATCACTACGCCTAAGCCGCCTTTGCCCATAAAATAGGTCAGCATCATCTCACCAAATACGCCCGATGCCATATCGCCACGCGCATCCACCACAATAATGTCGCCGGGTTGGGCGTGATACATCGAATGGCGGTGCAATTGTAGCTCCGTGTCGGCATATTCGCTGTTGGCGCTCATGTCTTCGCGGCGTGGCATCCATTGTAGAGTGATGGCTGGCCCGACCACGCTTTTTCCTTTTTTCCATGAGGTCAAGCCGGTCATGTGTGGGTTTTTGATGCCCAATTTATACAGCTCGCCACTGGCGGTGGCGCTGTCAATGCCCTCAAGCGCCTTAATAATCGCGGGGTCGGGGCGGGTGATATCTTGAATATTGAACATAATGACGTAAACTAAAGAGGCGATACCCCCAATTCAACCGCCAATTGGTTTAATTTTGTGGCGGTTTCTTCGGGTAAAGGGATGCCATTGCTCAGACGTTCGTGCCGCGTACGCACCTCTGGCTCGCCGGGCAGCAAGACTTCGCCGCCCTCGGTCGCTGCTGGTGCGGCTTTGATCGCCGTGCATACCCGTTCAACTTGTGCTAATTAATCGGGCATCGGCACAAAGGCATCGGGGCGCAATGCGATCATGAGCACGCCATTGCCCGGCCCGAAATCGGAAAAAAATGAGGCCGATGCACCAGACAGTAAGCCACCGAGCAACTCAACGATGACCCCCAAGCCATAACCCTTGTGCCCGCCCGATGGCAATAGCGCCCCACCACGCTGTAAAAAATCGGCGGGGTCGGTGCTGGCTTGCCCGTCGGCATTGATGATCCAATTGGCTGGGGTGGGTAGACCTTTGTCTAGTAACACACTGAGTTTGTTGCCTGCCACGACCGAGGTCGAGGCATCAATCATGACCGGTGCTTGCCCATTGGCCCGTGGCACACCAATGGTGATGGGGTTTGTGCCCAACATGCGTGTTTTGCCGCCAAATGGGGTAACGCCGCTGCCCGAATTACACATCGAAATGCCGATGACACCGGCAGCAGCAAAATATTCGGCATATTGCCCAACCCGCCCGATATGATGACAACGCTGTATCACGGCTGCTGCCACGCCATAGGCATTGGCGCGTTCGATTAAACGGTCACAAGTGAAATAACCAGCGGGCGGCCCCCAGCCTAGTGCGGCATCTACGGTTAAGGTGGCGAGCATGGGCGCGTTGGGGGTGACACTGGCGCGGGCTGCTTGGGTCACTTGCCCATTTTTTGCGGCTTGCGCATAGCCCAGCGCTAGTTGCACGCCATGCGAGTCGTGCCCACACAAGTTTGAGCCGACCAGCGATTTTGCCATTAGCGAGGCTAAATCTGCCGGTGTGCCCATCGCTGCAAATAGGCGGTCTATAAAATCAAGCAAGGCTTGATATGAATAGGTTTTCATGTTGTGTTATTTTTATTCGCTCGCCACGCTTCATATTCAACGCGGGCTTCGGCACTAAGGGGGTAATATTGCTTGAGATGTTCGCCTTGGCGTAATTTCATGCGCGTAAATTCTTCCCAGTCGCGTTTTTCGCTGGCGCGTTTGATCACTTCGGGGGCCATTTTGACCGGCACACACACCGCGCCATCGCTATCGGCCACAATAATATCGCCGGGCATGACCAATACATTGGCGCAGGCAATGGGTACATTTACCCCCCAAAACATCAGGTTGTTTTGCATACCATGGTTTGGCGTTACGCCGCGCATCCATACCCCGACATCGAGGTCTTCCATATCGGGCCAGTCGCGCAGGCAGCCATCAATGACTACGCCCGCGCCGCCATGTCGTTGAAAGAAGGTCATCATCATTTCGCCAAAAATGCCGCCCTCCATTTCCCCCCGCGCGTCGCAAACAATAATATCGCCGGGTTGGGTGGGATACATGACATAATGATGAAATAGGCCGCGTTCGCCATATTCTTTGCTATCGGTCATGTCTTGCCGTTTGGGCATACATTGCAAGGTGAGGGCCGGGCCAGCGATGGCTGTTCCCGCTTTCGCTTTGCCTTTTTTCCAACAATTCAGGCCTGACATGTGTGGGCGCGTGACACCCAAATTAAACAGTTCGCCTGCGGTGGTGGCGCTGCCAACACGGCTTAATGCCTCGCATAGCGCCGGGTCGGGGCGCTGAATATCACTAAAGACAGTGATATCGCGTATTTTGTCTGGGTTAAATATGGTCATAGTAGCAAGTGGCAAGTAAAAAGTGGAAAGTAGAAAGTGCTAAGTGCTAAGTGGTGAATACCTCAATTCGTAATTCCTCAACGCGCCATCCATCCGCCGTCAACTGCAATGGTTTGCCCATGAATAAAATCGGCAGCACGTGAGGCGAGAAAGACGGTTAGCCCACCGATGTCGTCAGATTCACCCCAGCGCCCGGCGGGGATGCGCTCGCCAATTTGGCGTGAGCGCACCGGGTCATTCATCAGCGGCACGTTCATATCGGTGGCCATATAGCCCGGCGCAATACAATTGACATTGATGCCTTGGCTCGACCATTCGTTGCACAGCGCTTTGGTCAGCCCCGACACGGCATGTTTGCTGGCGGCGTAGGCTGGCACACGCAGCCCGCCTTGAAAACTGAGCAGCGACCCCATATTGATGATTTTGCCGCGTTTTTGCTTGAGCATTTCACGCCCAAATACTTGGCAAAAAATAAATACCGAGCGCAAGTTGGTGCTGATCAGTTGATCCCAGTCTTCGATTGTATATTCGGCGGATGGGGTGCGTTTGGTGATACCGGCATTGTTGACCAAAATATCCACGCGCCCAAATCGTGCTAAAGTTGCGTCTAACACCCGCTGGGCCGCATCGGTCTCGGCCACATCTAGCGATACGGTGAGCAATTCGCGGCCCGCTTCAGCGACAGCGGCCTCGACCTGAGCGCTGTTGTTGGTGCGTTGCACATTTACAATATGTGCACCTGCTTGTGCCAGCGCCTTGGCGGCGCTGAGGCCCAACCCTCGGCTGCCACCGGTGACGACGGCTACTTGCTGTTCGAGTCGGAAATCGTCTAATATCATTTTTTTTGTAAACCTCGGCGAGATTTTCTCAAAAAACTATTTTCGTCGATTTCACTATCTCTTGTCAAGCTATGCTTGACAAGAGATAGTGAAATCGACATTCTCTCAAATTTTATCTTTTGTTAACCCTCTGAGGGTTAACAAACGTTATTTCACATACTTCTCGATAATCGGCGCGAGCAGGCCACCGCCACCGTTTTTGGCGAGGTTGCCGCCGTCCATCGGGATGATCGCGCCGGTAATCCAGTCGGAAGAATCGGAGGCGAGCCAAACCGACAGGCCTTTGATATCGTCAGGTTGACCGAAGCGCCCGCGAGGGATGCCATGCAAAAAGGTATCACGCAGGTAAGGGTCATTCTCCATGCGCTTTTCAAGGCCGCCGCTGCCCAACACTTGGGCTGGCAAGATGGCATTCACCCGCACCCCGCGTCCGGCCCATTCGGTGCTCAGCTCTTTGGTCATGTGAATGACCGCTGCCATCGCCATGCCATAGACCGATTGGGTGCGTCCCAGCGAGCGATCACCCGCAATGGAGCCGATACTCATGATGCTGCCTTTGCCTTGTTTGAGCATGCGCCGCCCAGCGTGTTGGCAGGTGTAATAGCGCGAAATGACCAAATTGTGAAAGGTGATCTGAATATCGCTGAGCGCCATGTCTTCGGCGGGGCCAGCTTTGGCTTCGCCAGCCACATTGCCCAAAATATCAATACGCCCAAATTCGCGATCAACCGTCTCGAAAATATGGTCGATATGTGCAAAATCGGTGATATCGCCCGAGATTGGCAGTGCCCGCCGACCTAGTTGCGAGAGCTTGTGAGCGGTGGCTTCGTTGCCTTCTTTATTGCGGTCGAGCAAGACCACATCGGCTCCGGCTTCGGCCAAGGCCGTCGCCATTGCGCGGCCCATGCCTTGGGCTGTGCCGGTTACTACGGCTACGCGGTTAGAAAGATCGAACAAATTTGTCATGAGTTATTTGTTTTTTGGGGACTAAGGATTAGGGATTAGAGATTGGGAATTGTCGAAAATCCCTATCCCTAATCCCTAATTCTCAATCCCTAATCCTTTGCTTAAACGGAAAGCGCGTTTTAACGCTTGGGTTAACAATATTTTCGGGTAATGGCAAATAGCCATTGAGCATGTCAACGACGTTTTGAATACCGGCATCCATCATGTCGATTTTGGCTTGAATGGAGGCGCTAGCAGTGTGTGGTGACAAAATCACGTTGGGGCAATCGACGAGTGGATGCACAGGCGGTGGAATGTGTTCGACAAAAATGTCGATTAAGCCATAGGTGTCGATGCCGGCCCCGCCGATGCGCCCTTCTTTGAGCGCTGTCACCAATGCCCATTCATCAATGAGCAACCCGCGTGAGGTGTTGATGATGATGGCAGTCGGTTTCATTTTGGTCAACGCCGCCGCATCGATAATGTGGTGAGTGGCTGGGGTGAGCGGAATGTGTAGCGAAACGTAAT
>CAZLOF010000023.1:0-17921 GCA_964560745.1 uncultured Thermoflexus sp. | reverse complement strand
TGTTGAATTTAGCCCCTGAAATAAATATACGAATCACCTAAAAGCCTGCAATGCGGCTTGTGGGTAAGATTTATGATATATCTCATACTGCAATCCGTTATATGTTGGGCAAATAAATACAATTTTAAATAGGAGTTATTCAGTATACTTAAGCTTACCCTTGTTGAAGCATCGTCACAATTGCCTAATCTGGTAAAAGCGGTGATTTTGATCAAACGCCACAAGATTTCCAAGATTATCTGGAATAAGATGTTTAACTGATATGCCTTTTCATCATCGCAATCCAGTTGACCGTTTATTAATAGCACAGTCATTAGGTGAGAAAATTCCACTGGTTAGTGCAGATCGTATTTTTGATCTATATGGAATGTCACGAATTTGGTAATGTTTTATTATGAAAGCCCTCGTTCTCAAAGCCCACGAAGAAATTATTTTACAAGATGTGCCGATGCCAGCCTTGGCTGACGACGAAGTATTGCTTAAAGTCGCGGCCTGCGGCATTTGCGGCAGCGATTTACATGGCTATATGGGCCACAGCGCCCGCCGTAGCAAAAACCTACCCCTCATCATGGGGCACGAATTTACCGGTATTGTGGTCGAATATGGCAAACGGGTCAGCGCCGCCGCCAAACAGGCGTTTCCAATCGGCGCGTCGGTTGCCATCAACCCGCAATATGGTTGTGGGGTGTGTAAAGCCTGCCGCGCTGGCCTCAGCCATGTTTGCCCAAATATGACGTTGATCGGTATTGAACGCGCCGGTGGCATGGCCGAATATGTCACCGCACCCGCTCACCGTCTGTTCAAATTACCGGCTGGCCTCGGCAATGTGGCTGGTTCGATGGCCGAGACGCTGGCGGTAGAGGTGCATTTATTTAAACGGGTGATGACCCCCTACACCCGCACTGTGGTGGTGTTAGGGGCGGGCGCACAGGGGCTGTTGGCGGTGCAGCTTGCCAAGGCGGCGGGCGCACAACATATTGTGGCCTGCGACATTGTGCCGCAACGCTTGGCGATGGCAAAAAAGTTTGGCGCTACCAGCACGGTGATCGGCAATGAAGAAGATGTGGTCAAACACGTCATGACCCTAACCGACGATTGGGGTGCAGATTTGGTGGTCGAAGCGGTGGGTAATGCGCGGTTGCGGCAACAAGGTGGGCAAATGTTGGCCATCGGTGGGATGTTGGCCTTGGTCGGCAATTTTAATGGCGTGACCAATTTCGACTTTTTGCCCATCATCACCAAAGAACAGCGCATTTTTGGCACTTATTGCTACACCGATGATGATTTTGCACGGGCGCTTGAGATGATTGCCAACGGTCAAATTAATGTTGGCGATATGTTGCATACTATTTCGCTCGATCAAAGCGTCGAATATTTTCATCGGCTGATCGAAGAGCCGGGCGGCTTGATGAAAGTGGCAATTGTGCCGTAGACAATTTAAAACCTCAAAACAAAATTCGCGTGAATTTTGCGCTGCCTCAGCAAAATCAATGTTTTTTTATGATTATTGACTTTCACAACCACTTCTTCCCAAAGGCTTACCTCGACGAGTTAAAGCGCCGGCCTTACTTGGCAACAGTAGAACAAAACACCGCCGGACAAACGGTGATGGTGCAAAAAGGCGATTACAACATCATTGTCGAGGAGCATCACAACCCAGCCGCCCGCTGCGCGGCAATGGATGCGGCAGGCGTGGATATGCAAGTGCTGACCATGACCGTGCCGGGTGTGCATAGCGAGCGCCCCGATGATGGCATTCGCTTGGCCCAAGTGGTGAATGATGGCTTTGCCGAGGCTATTGCCCAATTTCCCAAGCGCTATACGGCGCTGGCGGCGCTGCCATTGCAAGACCCAGCCGCCGCCGTGCGCGAGCTTGAACGCGCCGTCGGCATTGGTTTGCGCGGCGGCACACTATTTACACATGTGAATGGGGCCGCACTTGATGGCGATGCCTATTTGCCGCTGTATGAAAAGGCGGTTGAGTTGGATGTGCCGCTATTTGTCCACCCCATCGTGCCGACCCATGTCGGGCTGATGGGTGACTATCGGATTGTGGCGGTGACCGGCTTTTTGTATGAAACCACCACTGCTCTGTGCCGTATGGTGTATAGCGGCTTGCTCGAACGCCTGCCCGCGCTTAAGCTGGTGGCGGCGCACTTGGGCGGCACAGTTCCCTTCATCGCCGAGCGGGCCGATCGTGGTTTTGCGGTTTACCCCGAATGTCGGGTTAAATTGCAGCGTAAGCCTAGTGAGTATCTGCGCACCATTTACACCGACACCTTCCCCGAAACCCCCAAAGCCATTCAATTTGCCAGCGAATTTTTTGGGGCCGACAAAATTTTGATGGGCAGTGACTACCCACATCAAATTGGCGATTTGCCCGGCGGCGTGCGCACCATTCAAGACATGCCGATAGCGGCAACCGACAAAGCCATGATGCTAGGGGAAAATGCGGCGCGGTTGTTAGCGTTATAGTGCAAATTCCTAAAATATGACGAGCCGATTTCACTATCTATCCCCAAAAGCGATGCTTTTGGGGATAGATAGTGAAATTGGCCAAACCTTTCATCAACGCTGATATGACCTTTGGTTGCGTGGGCACGCCCACACTACCAAAGGCCATATTGTGATTTCGACATTACATCTTTGTCAGGGCCGCAAAACTGTGGGTTTAACGATCAAAAACTGAAGCCAAGAAAATCTGACGCGATCGTGTTTGTGTGCTCACAGAGGTTGGAGTGGGGGTCGCTGTGCCCCCAACCGTTGGGGTTGGCGTTGACGTTGCGGCATCGGGCGGTAAGGGCATAGTGGTGGCCGCAATTGGCCCCGATGTGCCATTGACGGCGTGCATTTTGGTGAGGTCTAACATAAATACTTGGTTGCCCATTGCCCCACCATAGCCAATAATATGGCTATCGGTATACACTTTGCCGTTTTTATCGGTATAGCGCATATCGACGATACCCGGGATGGTATCGATTGAATTGGTGTTGGTGTGATTAATCGATGCCCAAGGCACATCGGCATGAAAGAATTGATTTTCGACATTGGCGACCACCTCGCTGGTAAAGCTGCGATGCCGCAAACCAATGGTACCCCCATTGGCCCCACTGATCGACCCAAACACCCCATGTGTATCGCGGAATGCCGCACCCATCAAGCGGGTCACGGTATTCGTGATTGTAATTGGGCCGCTGTAAAACTGGGTTTCGATAACATACAACCCGTTGGTGACGAGGTTGGTCACCATTAACGAATTATCGACCGCCGGCCATGTTTCGCGGGGGTATTGGGTGGTTAAGGTAAGTTGGGCCGTGCCATAATTCATTTCAATCGGTGGGTTGACCTCAGGGTTCAATTTGATGGGGCGCACGGCAACGACTTGCCCGTTGGGGTCACGTACGGTTACTTGGCCGCGAGCGCCATTTAAATTATGATAGATCCAATTTTTGCCATCATAATAAGCCCAGTCTGAACCATTTGGAAAAGTGTTATAAAAATAGATTTGGTTGAAAATGAAATATTCACGGAAGGGGTAATGATCGGGGTAAACGAAGATTTTTGGCCCCTGTGTAAATTCACAATCAAAAATAAATTGTGCGTCGATCCATTCAGATGCCGGTAGCCCTTCGATAACAGGGGCAACCGTTTGAATGATAGCCTTAATCAAGTCGCGGCTGATGGTTAGCCTGGCATCTGCATTTAGACGTTTATAGTATTCGGCATTAAAGTCTTTGTAAAAATTGGGGTAAGCCAAGCGTATTTTGGCAATGGCGGCAGCGGCCATTTCATAGCGTGCCCAAAATAGCTTAGTGCCGCCATAGTCGCTCCAAAAATCTTCGGTGCGTAATTCCTTCACATTCAAAAAGTCATAATCCCATTCATGGCTCGACTGATATAAGTTTTGTTTTAAGCCAAAATTGGGGTAACGCCGTGCAAATTCGGTCATAGCATCATATGACACTGCTTGGGCAAACCCTTCTTCAAAACCGCTATATTTGGGGTTATATTGCCATAGGTTATTGCTGCTTAAAATGCGGTCGTTGCGCCATGCATGTACCAATTCATGGGTGAGCAACTGGTAGGTCAGCGTATCGCCCAAATGCACTTCGTCAACCTCTGGGTAAAAAATAGCCGAGGCTTTTTGGCGTTGGTCACGCACGATGCTAACCGTATAACTAATGGACGGTGGCCCGTACAGATCATACAACACCGGGAACATTTTGTCGAGAAAACGCTGAATATCGGCATTTTGGGTTGGCGACCACCCGGCGGCTGGGTTGCCATTTGCATCTTGCCCAACGGCTGCCATTGAGTAGCTAATCACATTGCCAGCCTGCCCCATAATGATATGCGTTGGGGTAATTGGCCCAATTCTGATTTTTGAGCTTGACAGATCGGCCCCATTGATGGCATAAACGCTGACGTAAATAGGCTTGCCTTCGGTCATGACAATACTTGCGGTCGCCTTGCTGTTGCTGGTGGTTGATTGCCACCACTTTAAATTGCCTTCGGTGCTTATCGTCGTGCCTGTGCCAATCGCATAAGCATAATATTTAATACCCGATTCAGCATCGCTGGCGGGGTCCCAACTCATATTTACCGCATATAAACCAGATGTGCTAACCCGCAAATTGGTGGGCGATGAAGGTGGGGTTGTATCTCCGACCGGCTTTTCAGAAATAGGGGGGCCATTTGGCCGCAGGGGTGGGCGAGGCAAACCAATCGTTGGGTTCGAAATCCAGATTGTTTGTGAATCGGCTTCGGTTAAAACGGTTTCATCGGGTGCATCACTGCGGTCACTACGCACATCAGGGCTGCGCCATGCAGCCTGTGTGGGTTTGGCGGCGCTATTGGTTTCATCAGCACTACAATTTAAATTGGTTACCGGGCAAGGCAAAATGGGTGGTTCAGTCAGAACAGGCGTAATATTATCAATACTCGCCAAGGGCGATGCCTGTATTAATGCAAAACTTACGATCAATTCTGCCGAAATAATCGACGCTAAAATACCACTTTTAATTAATTTTTGAGTGCGATGTGTCATTAATGTAGCCCTCCACTACAGTTTTCCACGTTGTTCTATGAAATAAATATTGATATGGTTTGTATAACTATAATTTCAGCGTAGGTCATGTGTAATGTGAGTGCAATGTAATCCTACCGCAAATTTGAGCGAATATATGAAGTGGAACCTTAAAATTCTAAGTTTCCCATACATAAATAAGTTTAGCGTGATGGCTACAAGTAAGGTGCTAGGATGATGCAATCTACGTCATTTTGACCAGTATTACAATCGCACCCCATGATGGCAAATCCCTTAACAATCAAACTGTATTCGTGGAATGTAAACGGCATACGCGCTGCCGAAAAAAAAGGCTTTTTAGACTGGATGCGCGGTGTAGATGCAGATATTGTCTGTGTGCAGGAAACCAAAGCCCACCCTGACCAACTATCGGCGAATATGCTCAATCCACTCGGTTATTACAGCGATTTTGCCTCGGCAGAAAAAAAAGGCTATAGCGGCGTTGCGACATTTTCAAAAATCAAGCCAAATAAAAGTATCATCGGACTTGGCGATGCAAAATTTGACCACGAAGGCCGCACTGTCATCAGCGAATTTGATCCTTTTGTGTTATTCAACATCTATTTTCCAAATGGCGGTCGTGGGCCAGAATGGGTGCTGCACAAATTGGCATTTTACAAAAAGTTTTTAGAGGTGGCCGGGGCTTATATACAGGCTGGGCGCTCGGTAATTGTGACCGGTGATGTCAACACGGCCTTTGCCGAAATTGACCTAGCACGCCCCAAAGAAAACCAAAAGACCAGCGGTTTTTTGCCAGAAGAGCGGGCTGGATTGGCCGAGTTCTTCACATATGGCCTGTGCGATACCTTCCGCGATTTACGCCCAACCGAAGCCAAGTATTCATGGTGGGATCAACGCACCGGCGCACGTGCCAATAATATGGGCTGGCGTATCGACTATTTCTTTGTTTCAGCCGACCTTAAACCCCAAGTCATTGATGCTGATATTCATACAGATACGATGGGGTCAGATCATTGCCCCGTGAGTTTGACGTTAAGTAGCAAGTAGCGGGCGGCAAGTATAGATAGTAGCAAGTGGCAAGTAGTCAGATAGACCTCAATCTGCCTACTTGCCACTTGCCACTTGCTACTTGCCACTATCTATACTTGCCGCCCGCCGCAATAACAGCGGGTCACGGGTGCCGAGGCGCAGGCTTTCTTGGCTATAGTGCTTGGCTTCGGCAGTGTTGCCGGTGCGATAAAGCACCCATGCCAGGGCATCGGCGGCATAAATGCTGGGGCGACGTTGATACATGGCGCGTGCCCGCGCCACCAAATCGGGCGTATGTGGCCCATGATCGGCCTCGAACAACACCATCTCTAAATCGACATCGCTGCCATTGGCTGCATTTAACGCCTGAATGGCCCGCACAATGTCATATTGTTGCCGGGCAGCGTTGGCATTGCCGTTACGCTCATACAAATCACCCAAGGCAATGGCAAATTCGGGCAAGGGCAAGCGCTCGACCAAGCGTTTATAAATGGCAATGGCATCGCCTATTTTGCCTTGCGCGGTCTGCACCCGCGCCATGCCAGCCAAGGCAAATGGGTATTCGGGTGCTAAATTCAACGTTTGGGCATATGTGAGCTGCGCATTGGCAAGATCGCCATCATTAAGATATAAATTGCCCAGTTGCACCATCGCCCACCATGTGCCCTCAGCGGCGGGGTTGCCCGCCTCAACCGCACGCCGCATGGCATCAATCGCACCCGGCATATCGCCATGCAATTCACGCAAATAAGACACACGGCTATATGATGCAATATCTGGGCGGAGGTCAACCATCTTTTGCAGCGTTTTGGCAGCCTCGTCATAACGCCCCAATTCAATTTGGGCATCGGTGATGATGCCAAATATCTGCGCCCGAAATGGGTTAATGGCCCGCGCCTGCTCAGCCCAATTGAGCGCCTCGGTAAATTGATGCCGCGACAGCGCTAACGACCCTTGCCCGATCAACGCATCTAACTGATTAGGATCACGTCTGAGCGCTTCGCCCAAGGCCTGCTCGGCTTGCACATATAGCCCGGCATCTGCCGTCTCACGCACCCGCAGCAACAACAAATTGCCCAATTGAGCATAGCCTGTAGCGTCTGGATTTTGGCGCAAACGTTCTTGCAGGCTAATAATGCTGGTAGCAAGATCAGCCTCTTTGCGCACGGCTTGGGTGGCTGCGCCGGTTTTATTGCTATTTGGGGTATTTGCTCGGTTGGCGAATGGGTTGATTGGCTGGCTTACGCTTGTGCGAGAAATTAGCACCAAAGCGAAGATAAGCGCACTCAACACCAACAACACAATTGGGTGGCGAGAGGAGGTTAAGCTCATAAAAATAAATAACTGTAGTTGAATGGTTGATTAGTTTATTGGTGACTCGTGACTCATGACTCATCAATAAACCAATCAACCATTCAACGAATCAACTAATACCCACGCCCGACCCCAGCAAATTGATTAAAAATGGGGAGGAAGGTGGTGGTGATTGACGCATGTTTAAAGTCTTGCCCAGCATGTGGGGTGGCGAGATAAGGAAATGTGCTTTGGAAAGGCTTGTCGTTATAGTCTACGCTGTCGGTCAGCACACCAATTAAGGCCGGATTAAAGCTAAAGCTGGTGTCGTTGGTAAGAGGCTGCCAAGCCGCACCCGCCACAGCCAACAATTCGATCTCAACGACATCGTCGGCCAAGCGGCGACCATTCGGGAAGCCACACGCATCGCCAGCCAAAATGCCCAAACGTTGTGGCTCTGGGGCACACAAATCGCCTTTAATACCGGTATTCAAACGCAGCATTTCGGCGGGTTGACGCGCGGCACTCTTGGGGCGGTTGACATTAAAACCAGCGGGCAACCCTACCGGGCCACCCTTGGTGGTGATGGTGAAGGGCTGGGCCGTGACCATGCCATTCAAAAAGATATCGAAAATATCGGCGCGAGGCTTGCCCGGATTCGGTACGCCATACAATGCGCCCAACAAGGTCTGCAATTCGGGCGTTAAGACACTGCGCAAGAGCAACGCTCCCGCCGGTTCAAGCCCAGCAATTTGGCCGGTTGCCAATGGAAAATCGACTGTCGGTGGGATGCTGTTGAAGGCATCTTTAAGCGCCAAGGGGATGACGGCCTCATTGGTTAAAGGCATACCCAAACGCGAGACCTGAACATAATCACCGCTATAGGTCATGCTGCCTAATGCCCCCAATACACGGGTGGTTTGGCGGCTGCTGGTGGCCCATACGCCGATGGTGCTTTCGCCAGCGATTGCGCCCTTGAGCAAACGGGCGGTTGGCACTTGCAAGGCAATCGAATGCACGTTGTAACCCGCCACGGCATCTACGCCCGGGGTGCGGCGTGGGTAGCCAATAGGCTGAGCTTGCCCGCGCAACGAGAGCAGATCGAACACCGAGCCGAGGTCAACCCAGAATGGGTCATCGGCTTGTCCGGCATACACTTTCACTTCGTCGGCGCCGCTACCATTGCTATAAATGGCCGAATCCATTAGCGCCTTGAAATTGGGCACAGATTTGCCGCCGATATTGACCGGTGGCACTGGTTTGTTGCTAAACAACACGGTCTTGGTTTCGGCCCCGCCATTGGGTCGGGTAATTTCGGTCACGCTATACACGGTTTGCACATTCAAATCGCTGTCATTGAGCGTAGTGACGGGGCCGGTGTTATACAAAAATGTCAGCGGGTTTTTGGTGGTGGTTTTGAATTGAAATTGATAGCTGATGTGGGCCTTGCCATCGCCAACATTGTCAACGTGTAACTCATACAACACATCATCGGCAAATTTGTAATAGTTGGGGCCGCCGTCGGGCGATTCAAACGGAATCCAGTTGCCGATGATCGTGACCGAGTCTTGGCGGTCTGGGCTAACAAAGGCATACACGTCGGTGGTGTCGGCAAAGGCATCTTGTGAGATAAGTGGTGCTTCGCGGTGGCTCGATGCCTCGGTGCCGCTGGGGTTCGTGTAAATAGCACCGGTGGCCGCCAACAGCGCCGCCGAAAGCCCAAGACATGTAGCGTTGGTTACCGCTTTTTTTAGATTGATTTTAGAATTTGATTGCATGATTAAGCCTCTTTTTTGTTAATTTGTTAATAGGTCTTCGTTATTTGTAATTTGCTTGATTAAATGTGTGAAAATAGAGGCAAGCCTCTTTTGGGGTGTTTGCGATTGGATGTGAATAAATTTCATTTTTTCGATGCGCCCGACCAAAAGCTTATCGAAAGGGTTATTTTTATTTACATCCAGTCTTCTTTATTACGCATCAAGTGGCGTGCCACATTTATCCATCTTTCCCTCCTTTTTATTGATAAGATCGTCGTCAGGAGCGCCGTCATCTTGATGGCGCTCTTAACCGTGCATTAAACCCGTTTGTGCTAGGGCCTGCCATGTGATGCCAAAACCGGCAAGCGTGATTGCAAAGGCGCTGATGACGGGCGCAACCGAAAAAGCAAAACGCCGAATTGGCAAGTGTGCCAAGACCGTATTACCCTCAGTGAGTTGCTCAAACCAGCGCCGTGCATACACCATTGCCAAGCCGATGGCCGTGAGCGTGCCCGCCAAGCCGAGGCTAAACGAGATCACCAGCAACAGACCAAAGCCAATGCGATGCAAGGCAATCGCACCTAACATCACCACCAAAGCCGATGGGCAAGGCAACAACCCACCCGAAATGCCCAACATCAGCAAACTGCGCCAAGTGACTGCTTCGCCATTGCTACCGGGTGGCGTATGGCTGTGCATATGCCCATCACCATGATCATGCAACACCTCGCCATGTGGGTGATGGTGGTCGTGATGATGCGCGTCAGGTTGCCCCCAGATCAAACGTCGCAAACGCCCGCCCAATAACATCACGCCAATGCCCAACACCAAACCGCCCGATAACACCTCTAACCAAGGGTATAACCGCTCGGGCAAAAAGGTGCGCGAGGCAAACAAAGTAAGCAAGCCCAAGCCAAACACGCCCAGCGTATGGGTGATGGTGGTGGTAGCGCCCAAAAACACAGCGTGTTTGGCGGTTGCGCGTGAACCGATGAGATACGCCCCCACAATGGTTTTGCCATGCCCGGGCGAAAATGCGTGCACAGTTCCCCAACCAAACGCCGCCAACAGCGCCAACAGCATCGCGCCAAAGCCAAGCTCACCCTGATTAATCAGGCTGGCAAAGGCATCGTCGCTGCGTGCGTTATAACTGCTGCTGCGTTTGGCATCTTGCGCCAGCGGGGCGACAACAGACTCCCCAGCCGTTACACCCTGCGGGGCAGAAATAAGCTGAATTGAAAAACGAGCGCGACTTAACCCCAACGGGCTTTGCAGCATGTCTTGTGGGTAATCGCGTAATTCGTTGCTGCGGTCTTGGCTGGGTGCGTTCGATTCAAGCACGGTTGCGCCTGTCCCAGCCCGCACAATCACCTCTTGCCAGCCCAAACGTCCGGCAAATGTTTCGTCGTTAAATTCACCGTTTAAGCCACCGGCGGCCTCATTCACTGTTGCCGCCAAATTCAGCGTCAATCGCATCGTGTTTAAGCCACCTTGCCCGGCCTGAAATTCGAGCAAAGGCGGGCTGCTTTGTCGCCAATTTTGGGGCGTGCCGTTGATCGACAAACGCAATTGTGGCAACAATATTGTCATTTGCTCGCTCACATAACCGGCTTGTTCGGCTTCGCTCAGATTGCCATCTTGATCGGCATCGATGCGGTTGCGCTCTTGCAAGGTCGGGATCTCGGCCATATCGACGATATAACGCAGTGTGGCCTGCCCCGAGCCAAATTCGAGGCGGCTATAACGATTCACGCTGAAATTGCCGAGGGGATGGGCGGCGTTTGCGGCAGTAGCTGGCTGAGGGGCTGCGCTTGCCAATGCGGCAATGCTGAACATCGCCGTGAGCCAACATATGAGGTTTTGAGAAATACTTAATTTCATTGTCAGTAAGATATTCTGGGCAAGTGATCGTTATAAAGACCATTTGCCGACTAAAAACTGCTCATTTTTAGTTCGTTACTGACATTACGCAATTGGGCGTATTTTGTATCTATGAAATTCTAGCGCAAACATCGGATGTCTAAGCGCAAGTTGCGGCGACAACATCAAGCTGCACTTAGACATCCGATGTTTTAGTATTATGATGGGGTTATTATCGGGCGTTGCCCCATGCTGGTATGAGGCTGCCCCGTTGGTGCTATTAGATGCTTTGTCTCTAAAAAATGAAAACCACTCCCCCTGATTTCAGCGACCCCGCCATTCAAGTTGACCCATACCCCCATTACCAACGGCTGCGCGATGACGCGCCGGTCTGTTGGAATGGACGCACATGGCTGATTAGCCGCTATGACGATATTGTGACCTTGTTGAATGACCCGCGTATGTCGTCGGCCCGCACCGAGCAAACCTTTGCCGTGTTGCCGCCCGATGTGCAGCAAGAGCTGACACCCTTGCGCACCATTTTGGGCAGCCGCATGTTATTAAGCGACCCACCCAAACATACCCGCCTCAAGGCTATTGTCAACAAAGCCTTTAGCCCACGGATGATCGAAGGCCGCCGCGCCAGCATTGAACGTATTTGTCATGGCTTTATCGATGAAGTGATTGGCAATGGCGCGATGGATGTCATGGCCGATGTCGCCACCAAATTGCCGGGCTGGGCCATTACCGATATTTTAGGCGTGCCGTATGAAGATCAGCCGCGTTTTACGCGCTGGGCGCGTGATCAAGTGGCAATTTATGACCGCGCTGGCCTCACCCAAGATCGGGTTGGCATTATGCGCCAAGGGCAAAAAAGCATGTTAGAGATGAAGGCTTACCTCGAAGTGGTAATCGAGCAACGTCGAATCGACCCGCGTGACGACCTGATTAGCGAATTGGTGATGGCCGAGGAACAAGGTGACCGCTTATCGCTCGATGAGTTATTTGGCATGTGTGTGGCCTTGTTGGTGGGCGGCAATAACTCAACCTCGCATTTGATCGGCAATGCAATTCTCACGTTTGCGCATCAGCCCGAGGCGTTGGCGCAATTGTTGGCCGACCCTAGCCTCATTGCCCCCGCCACCGAAGAGGTGATGCGTTATGACAGCCCAGTGCAGGCCACCAGCCGCGTGGTGAAAGAAACGATGTCGTTTAAAGGTGAGACATTTGAAGCCGGTCAAGGCATTGTGGTGTTGTTCGGCTCTGGCAACCGCGACGAAACCCAATTTGCCAACCCCACCATGTTTGAGATGACGCGCCAACCCAATCGTCATCTTACCTTTGCACATGGCCCGCATTTTTGTTTGGGCGTATCTATTGCGCGTACCGTCAGCCAAATAGGCATTTTGGCCTTGTTACAGCGCTGTGCCAATTTGAAATTGGTGAGCGAGCGCGTCGAGTGGCTGCCCGGGTTTGCCTTTCGTGGGCCACATACGCTGCCGGTAACGTTTGAGGCGGCCTAACCCATCTATTCGGCTGAGGCGCGGCACGAAGCAAAACTTAAGAATACAGTTTTCGCCGACATTACGATTCCCTTATTAAGCTCCCTTTAAAGGTGGAATCATGAAGTCGGCAATTTCTTAATTTTTACCCTTGCTTGGGATCGTTACTCTTTGGCCCTCATCGCCAGCTTGGCCGCAGTGTGTGCTCGCCAACGCACTAGACCGCTGCCAAACATATAAACCAACAGCGCTAGCCAAACAATGGCATAGCCAATAAATTTGGTGGTGGTGAATGGCTCGTGAAAGAGGAAAATGCCAAGCAAAAATTGCATAGTAGGCGAGATGTATTGCAAAAAACCCAACTGTGAAAGTGGCGCACTGCGCATACCCGCCGTAAAAAGCAACAATGGCGTGGTTGTGACCACACAACTGGCGATTAATAACAAATCTAGCCCCAGCCCATGCTTGGTAAATTCATTTTGGCCTTGGTTGCCCAAATAAAGCAAATAAAACAAGAATGGTAGGCTAGCCAACACCACTTCGAGCCACGAACCGTGTAAGGTATTGAGCGGGGCCATTTTTTTCATCAACCCATAACCGCCCCATGTGGCAGCCAACACCAACGCCACCCATGGAAAAGTCTGCGACATGATGCCGAGATACAAAATGCCCAAGGCTGCAATGACCACCGCCAATTTATGATGGGCAGCGATGCGCTCACGCAGCACCACCACCCCAAACACCACGCTAATAATCGGGTTCATAAATGCACCCAAACTGGCATCGACGATACGGTCGTGGGTAACAGCCCAAATATAGATGAGGGTATTACCACACAACACCACCGACACCACGCAAAAAATGGCGATCTTGCGCAAAGTGAGGGTCGCCTTTAGCGGCCCCCACTCTTTGCGTAAAGTCATAATAACGGTGAGCAAGAGGGCCGACCAAATGATGCGATGGGCGAAATATTCAACCGCCGGAAAGACACTGACGGCTTTTAGATAGACGGGCAAAAAACCCCACCAAATATAGGCCGCTAACGATAAAAGCAATCCGCGTTGTGGGTTAGGCTTGTTGGTCATGGGGTATTTTATGCAATTTCAAATGAGGTTTGCCGCGGTTTAATTTGCACCGGCGATTTAAAACGATCCCAATCACCGGCTTCGGGTTGAAAAACCAATTCAAGAAACCAAGCGTCTGTGCGGCGGGTGGCTTGCCAAATACCGGCTGGGGTGACAGGGTTGCCGTAGCTGGTTTCATACGGCTTAAAATCGAGGCTGCCCTCTGACAGCATCGTCAATAACTCGCGCACCGGCGAGCCATGTGACACCAAGGCCACCGACGAAACCCCAATTTGCTGGATGTTTTGTAAAAATTGGGCCAAACGCGCCAATAAATTGGCTTTGCTTTCGGCGGGGTCATCAAATTCACGCAGCAAGGGCTCAAGCATAATCGGCAAACCCGTTGCCGCCGCGATGCCCTGCGCGGTCTGACGCGCCCGCTCAAGCGGCGAGGTGTATAAACGCTCGATGCCACAATTCAACAAAAACTGCCCGGCCTCGCGGGCTTGCTCACGCCCAGCCTCGGTTAGGCCCGGCCCAGGCACCACCTTATAGTTAATACCGGTGTTTAGCAATGGCTGGGCGTGACGCACCAAATAAATTTTTAAATAACTCATGAAAATAAATGGTTAATGGTTAATGGTTAATGGTCAATGGTTAATGGTTAATGGTTAATGGTTAATGATTAATGGTTAATGGTCAATGGTTAATGGTCAATAGTTTTAGCAGTTAATCATAACTGAACCATGACTAATCATTAACCATTAATCATTAACCATTGACCATTAACCATTAATCATTAACCATTAATCGTCAGTATATACTCTCAGCCATGACGCATATTTCACATGGCGAAATGTCACTAGCAGGCAAAAGAAGTTTGCCCTGTATTTGGCTAGACAACACCCAAGTTAAATTGGCAATAACGACAGACTGTGGCCCACGCGCCATTTGGTGGGGGCTGAGCAATGGCGACAATATTTTGGCCGAGTTGCCCGATGCCAATGTCGAAACCCCATTCGGCCCCTATCATTTCTTAGGCGGGCATCGTTTTTGGCACGCGCCCGAAGCGCTTAACCGCACCTATCACGACCCCCAACCGTTGAAGGTAACAAGCAATGCCAGCAGCGTTACTATTACGCCACCGCCCGATGCCTCGGGCATTGTGCGGGCGCTGTGTTTTGAAATGCAGGTCAATGCGCCGATTGTCACTGTGACGCACACCCTGACCAACGCTGGTTTGTGGCCTGCCACGTTGGCCCCGTGGGCTTTGAGCATGTGCAAGCTGGGCGGCACGGTGTTGTTGCCACAAGCCACCGCCAAGGCCGATGCCGATGGGCTATTGCCCAATCAGCGCTATAGTTTTTGGCCTTACACCAATTTGACCGATGGGCGTATCGATTTGGGCCGCGAGATGAGCCGTGTGCATTGCAAACCCGGCCCGCCCAACAAATTGGGCTATCGTAATGTGCATGGGTGGATCGCCTATCAGCTCGGCGAGGTGCAATTTACCAAGCGTTTTGACCCACGCCTCGATGCCGATCACCCTGATTTTGGCTGCAACACCGAATGTTATTGTTGCGAAACCTTTGTTGAATTAGAGACCCTTGGGCCATTGAGCAGCCTTGCCCCCGGCGCGTCAGTTAGCCATGTTGAAACATGGGAATTGGTGAAGTTAGATTGAGGCGCTAAGACATCAGATGTCTAGTTGACAAATAAAATAAAGCCAGACTAGCGCGGGGATTTTAATTCCCGCGCTAATCACACAAAGACCGCCTTTGCGGTCTAAGTTCTTAGCCTGCGAAGACTGGCTTGGTAAAGTGGGTCAGTTTTGCGAGCACCGACACCCTATCTGACCTTTGTTTTCGGCCCCTTGAATAAGGGTTGCACCGGCATTTAGGGCGCAAATGTATTTTTCACTTGGTCACGGGCAATCGGGCAGCCTCCCACGCGATCATGCCGCCATTGACGCTGGTAACATTGGTGAAGCCAGCCTTGAGCAAAATATCGCGCCCACTTTGGCTGCGATTGCCCGACCGACAAATCACCACAATCGGCTTGTCTTTGGGCACTGAGGCCAATTTGCTGGGCAATGTGCCCAGTGGAATAAGCGTGGCATTAGGGATATGGCCTTCGTTCCATTCGTAAGTTTCGCGCACATCTAACACAAACGCGCCTGTGTCACGTTGCTTGCTGGCCTCGGTCACGCTGATGTCACGCGGCAAAGTGCTAACTGCGCCGTTGGCAGATGATACCGCTACGGGGGCATTGCTCGGCGCCGCGCCGCCACAGGCCGTCATTACGACCAGCGCCGCACTCGCCAGCATGAGGTAAATCGTTCGTTTTGTCATAAAAAAAGGCTTTGTTTGAGAATTAGGGATTGCGGAAAGTAATCAATCCCTCATTCACTCATTCACTCATTTTGAGATCAGCGCACGGCTGATCGAAATGGAATCCCTCACCCACTGGGGGCGCAATCGGCGTTAGCGCTGCCCATGCTGAGGTCGTTGCCAGAACCAACACCCTTAAATGCAATTTTTGATAGCAAGCGTTTGGTATGGTCGCTGCCACACACTGGGCAAACGGCGGTATGCACTGCGGTCATTGGCATTTTCTTCTCGAATGTCGTTTGACAATCCGTGCATTTAAAATCATATTTTGGCATATTTTAGCAATTAGACGCGCCACTGGCACGTCTTTACTTGATCGGCAAACCGGCTTGCGCCCACGCCATCATGCCGCCACTCAGGTTGATGAGGTTTTTCACGCCATTGCTTTGCAAGGTGCGGCAGGCCATGCCGCTGCGATTACCCGACCGGCACACCACAATCACTTTGTCATATTTAGATAACTCGGCGATGTGGGCTGTCACTGTGCTCAATGGCATCAATTTGGCTTGGGCGATATGCCCCTCTTTATATTCAGCCGCTTCACGCACGTCTATCAAGGCCACGCCTTTTGTGCCAATGAGTGCTTTCGCCTCAGTTGGCGACATGGTTTGAATCGGATTTTCGGTATTTTCTTTTGGTTTAAATAGATCGAAGAAATTTATCATCATTAAGTTATTAATTTTGTAACGCTGTCATAAAGCAAAAACAAGCCTAGACCCATCACAAAAATCGCAAACAACAAACGTAGTTGCTCGGGTTTGACATAACGGGTTAGCCGCGCCCCCACTAACGTGCCTACAATGCCTGCCGCCCCAAAGATCAGCGTTACCGGCCAATCAATGCGCTCGCCCCAATGCCCCAATAAACCCGAAACACTATTCATGGCGATGACCATCAACGATGTGCCGACTGCATGTTGCATGGGCAACCCAACCAACATGACCAAGGCTGGCACAATGAGAAAACCACCACCCACCCCCAAGAAACCAGTCAATGCCCCTACCACGACCCCGGCGGTCACAATAACGGGCCAATGTTGTGGCGGCGCCGTTTCGCGCGCCTTGGGTTTGCGCACCATAAATGCCGCGACCACCAACATTAACAACGCAAATAACAATAACAACACATTTGATGACACCAATTTAGACACTTGGGCCGCCAAATAAGCCATTGCCATGCCCGACCCGCCAAACAACAGCGCCACGCGCCAATTGAGTGTGCCTTGCACGCGATGCGTTAATGCGCCGCTCAAACTATTGGCCCCCACAATCATCAGTGAGGTGGTAACAGCGGTGCGCGGGTTTTGGCCGACCAAATAGACCAAAGCTGGCACGGTGAGAATAGAACCACCCCCACCGAGCAAACCCAACGTAAGGCCAATGGTAAAGCCGAGTAATACTTCAAGCATGTTCAGTCATCAGGTGTTTAGACCATACCTCTTTGCCGTCAGTTAGGCTGAGCACATTTTTGCGCCCTAGTGTTTGCAACATACTAACGGCAATTTGTGAACGATAGCCGCTGGCGCATTGCAGCACCACTGGCATATCTTGGGCTAATTCGCCAAGGCGATCGGGCAAATAACCCAAATGGATGCGCTTGGCTCCTGCAATATGCAATTCGTCATATTCGCCAGCCCCGCGAATGTCGATAATTTGCACGTCGTGCTCGCGCATTTGCTTCGCCAATTCATCGGCATGAACGCTGGGCAGGCTTTGATGCGGCCCGTCCATCACCACATTGCCACCGGCAACGCTTTGCACGTCATCTACCCCAATTGCCCGCAATGATGCCAACAAAGGCGCAACCTTAGCGGGGTCAGACACGATCAGATGCACGGGTTTGTCAAATTTAACAAACCAGCCGACATAGGTGCTAAAGCTGTTATTCGTGGCTGGCACGCTGATGGTGCTAGAAATGTGGGCATCGGCGAAGGCATCACGGTCACGCAAGTCGAACACTTGCTCGCCTCGTGCCAACGC
>CAZLOF010000022.1:0-17945 GCA_964560745.1 uncultured Thermoflexus sp. | reverse complement strand
CACTGACCACTGACCATTGATCACTAACCATTAACCACTAACCACTAACCACTAATTTTGGGGTATGATGGGAATTCATGCTCAAAATTTTCAACATCGATCAAATCGAAGAAGCACAGGCCACGCTGCTTAAGCGCCATGTGCTCGACGAATTCCCCATTACCGAAACGATGCGCCAGCGCACCCGCGCCACCTTTGGCGAAGACTTGCACCCCGAAGAAGTGGTGCGCCGAATTTTGCGTGATGTGCGCCAACGCGGCGATGATGCCCTCTTGCATTGGTCAAAATTATTGGATGGTGCCGAGATCAGCGCCGAGCAATTGCAAGTGAGTGAAGAAGACATTGCCGCGTCGTTTGACAAAATTGATAGCGAAGTGGGTGCAGCCCTCGAACGCGCCGCCGAGCGCATCGAGGGCTTTCACTTGCATCACCCCGCTAAATCGTGGTGGAACACCGATATGGGCGGTGTGTTGGGTCAAATCATTCGCCCACTTGAACGGGTGGGGATTTATGTGCCGGGCGGCAGCGCCCCTTTGGCCTCGACAGTGTTGATGACGGCGCTGGTGGCACGTGCGGCTGGGGTCGATGATATTGTGTTGTGCTCGCCGCCCATGCGCGGCAGCCATCTGCCACACCCAGTGGTGTTGGCCGCCGCCGCTGTCGCCGATGTCGATTCGGTGTTTGCCATCGGTGGGGTGCAGGCTATTGGCGCAATGGCCTATGGCACAGACAGCATCGAGCGGGTCGATAAGATTTTTGGCCCAGGCAATACCTTTGTGGTGTTGGCGAAACGCCAAGTCTTTGGCACGGTTGGCATCGATGCGCTGCCCGGCCCGACCGAGACCGTGATTGTGGCTGACGATAGCGCCAACCCGGCGTGGATCGCCGCCGATTTGCTGGCGCAAGCCGAACACACCGGCGGCAGCGCCATTTTGCTCACGCCATCAAAATCGTTGGCGAATAAAGTAAAGAAGCAAGTGGCCGAGCAACTAAAGGCGATTGAGCAAATTTCGCCCATCAATGCCGCCGATATTCGTGACTCGCTAGCCAATCGCAGCGGCGCGATTATCACCGAAGATTTGCTCGAAGCCGTTGCCTTTGCCGATGACTATGCGCCCGAACACCTGTGTTTGTCGGTGCGTGAGCCTTGGGCTTGGGTCGGCAAAATTCGCCATGCAGGCGGTGTTTTTGTCGGCGAGCAATCATTTGAGGTGTTGGGCGATTATTGTGCTGGCCCCAGCCATGTCATGCCCACCGGCGGCACGGCTCGCTTTACCCCGCCGTGCAATGTGCTCGATTTTATGCGTGTCATGAATGTCATCGCGCTCGATTCTGACACCGCCCGCCAACTCTCTCCTATCGCGGTCAAGCTGGCCGAGGCCGAGGGGCTGAACGCCCACGCCCAAGCGGCGCGTATGCGTTCTTAGCTAGTGGATAGTAGATAGTTATAGTTGATAGTAGCGAACTATCCTACTATCAACTATAACTATCTACTATCCTGCGATAATAGCGGGTATGTTTAACGCCTTGCTCATTACAGAACAGCCCGATAAAACGTTTACCCGTGCGGTTGTTCAGCGCGATCTGGCGGCGCTGCCAGCCAATGATACGCTCATTCGCGTTCACTATTCCTCCCTCAATTACAAAGACGCTTTATCTGCCAGTGGCAATAAAGGCGTGACCCGTAATTACCCACATACCCCCGGCATCGATGCCGCAGGCGTGGTCGAAAGCTCAAGCAACCCCAATTTACAACCCGGCGACGAGGTGATCGTGACCAGCTACGACCTCGGCATGAACACGGCGGGCGGCTTCGGGCAATACATTCGCGTGCCGTCGGCGTGGGTGATTAAAAAACCGGCTGGTCTTAGCCTGCGTGAGAGCATGATTTATGGCACCGCAGGGTTGACAGCGGGCATCAGCGTCGATATTTTGTTGGCGCATGGCGTGGCCCCCAGCAAAGGCGAGGTGTTGGTGACGGGCGCAACCGGTGGCGTTGGTTGCCTCTCGGTCATGATCTTAGCCAAATTGGGTTTTAACGTCGTGGCCGCCACCGGCAAGCTCGACCAAAGCGATTGGCTAAAAAGCATTGGCGCGACCAGCGTGGTGGACCGTAAAGCCATCAGCGACAACAGTCGCCCAATGCTCAAAGAGCGCTGGGCGGGCGTGGTTGATACGGTGGGCGGCGATATGCTATCGGTAGCGATCAAATCAACCAAAGCGCACGGCTGTGTGGCGGCTTGTGGTAATGTGGCCTCAGTCGAATTACACACCACTGTGTTCCCCTTCATTTTGCGCGGCGTGGTCTTGGCTGGCTCAGATTCGGGCATGTTGCCGATGCCAGAGCGCACCGCCATTTGGGGCAAAATGGCTGCCGACTGGAAACCCGCCAACCTCGAAAGCATCGTCGATGAAGTTGACCTGCACGGCCTCGGCCCCAAGATTGATGCCATTCTACAAGGCCAAATTCGTGGGCGTGTATTAGTGAAGCTGTGAAGCTGTGAAGCCATGAGCCTTGAGCGATAGTCACAAGTCACAAGTCTACGGCTCAAGGCTCATGGCTCAAGGCTCAAGGCTCAAAGCTCAAGTCCAAGCTCCCCCATTTTTACTATGTTTCAAACCCTAACTGACCGCTTACAGGCGGTATTTGATAAACTCAACAAACGCGGCTTTTTAAATGAGCAAGACGTTGACGCGGCACTGCGCGAAGTGCGGCAAGCCTTGCTTGAGGCCGATGTCAACTTTAAAATTGTCAAAGAATTTTTGGCGCGCGTGCGTGAACGCGCCATCGGGGCCGAGGTGCATAAAAGCCTGACCCCGGGCCAAGCCGTGGTCAAAATTGTGCACGAAGAATTGCTCAAGACCTTGGGCGAAGGCGGCAAACTCGAATTAGGTGGCCCCGCCCCGCACGTGGTGATGCTGGTGGGGTTGCAGGGCGCGGGCAAAACCGCTACTGCCGCCAAGCTAGCGCTCTATTTGCGCAAAAAAGGCCGCAAGCCCTTGTTGGTGGCCGCCGACACCTATCGCCCTGCCGCCATCACCCAACTTGAGGTGTTGGGCAAGCAACTCAGCATTCCGGTGCATTCTGAGGGCAATAAAGTGCGCCCGCCCGACATCTGCGCCCATGCTATCGATGTCGCCATTCGCACCGCCCGCGACATCGTCATTCTCGACACCGCCGGTCGTTTGCAGATTGATGAGAACATGATGGGCGAAATCGCCGAAATTCGTCGCCGCCTCAGCCCACAAGAGGTGCTGCTGGTGGCCGACTCGATGACGGGTCAAGAAGCCGTCAAGATCGCCGATGCCTTTAATCAGAAGGTGCAAATTACCGGCCTCATTTTGACCAAAGTCGATGGTGATGCGCGGGGCGGGGCGGCCATTTCGATGCGAGCGACGACGGGTGTGCCGATTAAGTTTTTGGCCCAAGGCGAAAAACCCGATGCCTTCGAAGAATTTCATCCCGACCGTCTCGCCTCGCGCATTTTGGGCATGGGCGATATGCTATCGTTGATCGAAAAGATGACGGCAGGGCAGGGCGAATTGGACGAGAAGGAGATGGAGAAATCGGCCAAGCGCATGATGGAGGGCAAGTTTGATTTGGAGGACTTCCTCGGCCAGATCAAGCAAATTAAAAAGCTTGGTCCCTTGCATGATCTGCTCAAGATGATCCCGGGCTTCGACAAAGTCAGCAAAGACATGTCGCCCGAACATACCGACAAGCAAATGAAAACCATCGAGGCGATTGTGTCATCGATGACGCGCAAAGAGCGCCGCAACCCCGATCTGCTCGATGGTTCGCGGCGGCGGCGCATCGCCAAAGGCAGCGGCACCAGCGTCGAGCAAATTAACGACTTGATGAAGCAATTTAAAGACTCGCAAAAAATGATGAAGTCGTTGCAAAGCAACCCGCGGATGCGGGCCATGAGCGGCATGTTGGGTGGCGGCAAGCCCGGCGGGCGGCGTTAAAAAATAGGGTTTGGCAAAAACAACGATCTCTCCATGCCTGTAGGACATGGAGAGATCGCCTAATAGACAAGCAAATGGCGGTCTTTGTGCGCCCAGCGCGGGATTTTAATCCCTGTGCTATAGGAAAACAGCGCCGCCGATTTCATTACCCCTCCTCAAGCGTAGCTTGAGGAGGGGTAGTGAAATCGGCATTTCCTCAATTTTTACCCTTGCTGGGTATCGTTGTTTTTGCCAGATATCTTTTGGGGAATACCCTAAAAAAACGGGTTTCATCAAGAAACCCGTTTTTTTTTAGTAATATAAACCCCAATTGGCGGCGGCTTGATCTTCCATCATGCTCGGCTCCCACATTTCTAGCCCAAGCTGCACTTTGGTCACCAGCATCGTGCTTTCTTGGGTGGCCTGTTTTACTTGTTCGATCATGGCTGGCCCATACGGGCAAAAGGGCGTGGTCAAAATCATGGTCACATCCACTTCGTTCGGTCGCCAGTCAAATTTGCGAATGAGGCCAAGCTCGATCACGCTCATGCCTAATTCGGGGTCGTAAACCTTGCGCAAGGCATCTCGCGCCTGTGTTTCCAAAATTGTCGGGTCAGCAGTCGCTGTCACTGCTGGGGTGTTCTGTTGATTTGCTTCCATCTCGTTTTCTCGTTTTGTTGCAAAATTATACGCGCTTAAGCCGTGATCTTCATGAGAAAAATTTGAGGCGTTTTTGGCATATTGTAAGATAACCCCACTATGCCCAATGCACATCCCATCTTCCAACGCTACCCACTCAGCGCCGAAGCCGTGCAAACCAGCACCGGCCCCCAACCGACACCTTACCATGTTTATGACGGTCACGCCGTGCTGATTGGCGGCACGGCTGATTTGGCCTTGGTGAAAAAATTATTGCAGCACGAGCATGTATTGCCCGCCCAAACCCAATCGGGCCGCGCCCTGATGGCGGTGTGGGCGGTGGATGCGCCACAGGCCAGCCATGGGGCGCACACCGAAATGCAAGTGTCGTTTTATGTCACCCCCAAGCCGGTGGCGGCGGTGCGTGATGGGGTCTTTGCCGTGCTCAATTTTTTGCTTAACACGCCGGGCGCTAGCCAATTGTGTCATGGTTTGTGGAACAACACGCCCAATGTGGTGGCCTATAACCGCGAAATTTTGGGGCTTGCGCCGCGTTTGGCGCGTTCGGCCTTTCATTATGCCGCCGACTGGCTGCAATTTGAATTTGAGGATGCCGCAAGCGGGCAGCCATTGATGCGCGGCGATGTGCGCAGGTTGGCGCGCCAGCCAATGGGCGCGGCGATGGCGCTGATCAAATCGTTTGGTTTTGTCAAGGCCATGCAGGCGGCGGCGATTAAAACCGTGCAAACCTATGTCACCAATCCCATCGGCGCGGTGTTGCCATACAATGCCAATGCCTTGACCGTGAGCGCCAGCGATACGCTGGTGGCGCAATTGTTTGAGCCAGCCCACGATAAGCTGGCGCTGTTGGATGGCACGTATAGCGCCCTCGGCTTTAAACCCGAATTTGTCGAGCAGATGCGCGGCTTTAAGATGGTGTATTTAAACCCACGTGTCGACCTCAATACCTTCGCCAATTTGCGATTGCCTGCTCGTGAATGAATTCACGGTCTGAAAAAAACATAGCGATGAGCGGTTAGGTATGGGCGCGCCGTAAGAGCCAAATTGCCGAGGCGAAATCATTGTTGAGAAAAACATTTTCATTGCATTGTTCTTGGGTTTATTTGCGAGCCGAGGGGGACTGATATCAGCGCTGGTCAGCGCTGGGTTAAATAAACAAGAAAGCAAACAAACATGGCAAGCTATCGGGCACGGTAAATGGCAAGCTAATGAATTATTGGCAGAATTGAAGGCACAGATCAAGACAGAAGGCAAATTTAAGCCAGCCAGTGTGGCGAGATATCACATCTATGCAGCCGATACACTTGCTTTTTGCGTCCTCGGTTGAAAAGTTGTAAAACACAGCATTACAATTCAATCGCAGATAAAAGCTTGCCTGCTCAATGTTTTGGTATTTTAGGCATGGTAGGGAGTGTTGGATAGCAACCGATGACATTGCCGTTATATTTGGCCCGTGCCGAGGGTAAAACCCAAAGTGACGAACAATAGCGCGTCAATACAGAGGCGCAGTGATTGCTGAGAGTGCGGCAGATGCGGTTCAAACATGGAGCCACACGGAAGCTGACGGACGTTGTATAACGCTGAACGCAAAAATTTGGTTTGGGTTATTGCTCCCTCCACAAAAGACTTGGACAGAGTCAGATCGCAACCTCAATCAAAAACACGTTTGGGTCTTAATGGCAATTCAGCATCCTGATTTCGAGCATCCCCTGATTCTCATCATGAGCAATATAAAACTAACACCCGATGAGATGTATACGGTGTTTAGACTCCACTTTTATTTATTCCGCATTTGTGTGTATGTTCTGAATGACAATATTTACAACTTTCCATCCCCTAATCTTACATCACCTCTGGTTTTCTAGGCACTCCCCCAAAAATGCTGCGTATCAAACCCTGATAAACTCAGCATCAATGAACGAACAACCCGAATTTCAAGAAAGCGAACAAAGAAACGTGCTCGGTGGTCCATTACAGCCTTGTAGCTTCACCCCCCTTACTGGTTTTTATCGCGATGGCTGTTGCAATACCGGCGGTGATGATATTGGGCTACACACGGTTTGCACAATTATGACGCGCGAATTTCTTATTTTTAGTCGATCACGCGGTAATGATTTAAGCACACCGATGCCTGAGTATGGCTTTGCGGGTTTACAACCCGGCGACCAATGGTGTTTATGCGTTAAGCGCTGGAAAGAGGCTTTTGATGCTGGCGTTGCGCCGCAAGTGGTGTTAGAAAGCACCAATTTAGTATCATTAGAGTTTGTCGATTTGGCTGATTTAAAGCGCTACGCTTACGTGGCGTAAAAGTATCACTAAATCTCATTTGCGCCAATTTCACTATTCTTCCTCAAGCGTAGCTTGGCGGGGGATAGTGAAATCGGCACAGTTCCTCTTTTGGCTAAAATTTGTTAAATCGACAATCCCAAACGACGAGACACTTTGTTGGCAAATTCCACCACCAAACGTGCTAAAGTTCGTTCATGCTCACGGTCAATACGATAGGCTGGGGCCGAAATACTAAGTGCAGCAATCACTTTGCCATCTTGATCTCGAATTGGCGCACCGATACACAATGCACCCTCCTCATTTTCGCCGCGATCAAGCGCATATCCACGCTCACGCGTAAGTTTAAGTTCTTCAAGTATCTGAGGGTGAGTCGTGATCGTTTTGGGGGTGCGTGCCGGCAACTGAGGCGGAACATGTTGCAGCCATTGCGACTCATTCAAAAATGCCAAAATAGCCTTGCCTAACGCCGTGCAATAAGCGGGGTCATGTGCACCAATGCTCGCCTGCATCCGAATAGTTTGCCTGCTTTGCGCCATCTCCAAATACACCACGTCATGACCATGTAACACCCCTAAATTGACGGTTTCGCCAAATTGGTCACGCAATTCGTTCATCAAGGGCTGGGCAATTTCACGCACTCGCAAACTAGGGTCAACCGTGCGCCCCAGCGACCATGCCTGTGAGCCAAGCCAATAAGCATCGCCTTGTGGGTCATGCATGACATAACGCGCTGCACACAAGGTTTGTAAATATTTGTAAACGGTCGATTTTGGCAGCTTAACCAGCAATACAATTTCGCTGAGGCGCAACTCACGCCCAGCTTCAGCGAGACAAGTTAGTACTTTTAATGCTTTAAAGACAGGTTGAACGATGTAAGGATCACGCGATGGTTTCGCGGAAGCATCAGACATAGGCTTACATCGGCAACACTTCTGTCAATTTCTCAACATCGAGCACAGGGTGCTGATCATGCAAAAAGCAAGACGCGGTTTGATGCTGATTAAGCCGAAAATGGGCTGGCGGGTTTTTACATTTTTCCATCACAAATGGACAACGTGACGCAAATTTGCAACCAGTGCCGGTTGATGCGCCTTCAATTTCTTTAATCGGCATTTGATCGCCCCCCCAACGTCGATCAAGGTCGGGCCAAGGAATCGAATCGATAAGCAAACGGGTATAAGGATGTTGTGGGCTTTTAATGACAGTCTCGATATCACCGGCTTCCATCACCCCGCCGCGATATAACACAACGATTGAATTGGCAACATGGAAAGCGGTTGTCAGGTCGTGTGTAATATAAATAATCGAGATGCCATATTCTTTATTCAGCTTGCGCAAACTCTCAAGAATGGTCGCCCGTAATGATGCATCCACCATTGAAACTGGCTCATCGGCCACGATCAACTTTGGCTTTAGCAATAAAGCGCGTGCCACGTTAATACGCTGACGCTGACCGCCAGACAATTGATGCGGAAACCGCCCCAATACATCTTCAGCCCGCAACCCCACCCCGTTTAATGCTTCTTCCATTAAATTACGGGCTTTGGCTTTACTATCGGCCAATTTAAATTTGTCGATCGGCACACTTAGCAAATGATCGACCGGGTAAAACGGGTTAAACACAGCAAAGGGGTCTTGAAAAACAGCCTGCACCTCTTTGCGAAACTGGGTGCGCTCGGTGGGGCTTAATTTGGTAATATCTTTGCCCTGATAGTAAATTTGGCCTGAAGATGGCTCTATAAAACCAAGCAGGAGCATCGCCAAAGTCGTTTTGCCTGAGCCAGATTCGCCTGCCACCGTCATGATGGTGGGTTTGTCGGCATCGAGTGACAATGATAAATTGTCAAGCGCCACTGTGCTCGCACGTGCGATCAACCCTTTCGAATAAACTTTACTAACGTTTCGGAGTTCAATTAGTGGGGCCATGAAAATTAATTAAAAATGGAAAATGGAAAATAGAAAACCATCAGTCTTTTATTTTTCATTTTTTATTTTTTCAACAAGATGACAAGCAACAAAACGATTGGGGGTTTTGGCCTCAAGGGGTGGCACTTGTGCCTTACAGATATCTTGGGCAATGGGGCAACGTGGGTGAAATGAACAACCCGGTGGCAAACGTAATAGCGCTGGGGCCAACCCGGGAATGCCATGAAAGACACCTCGTTGGTTGAGATTGGGCAGGCTTTTAATCAACGCCACTGCATAAGGGTGTTGTGGGTTGGTAAACATATCTTGCACGGTGCTCAATTCCATCAAACGCCCGGTATACATCACCGCAACTTTATCGACAAACTGTGCCATTAAACCCATATCGTGCCCAATCAAAATAATGGCAGCGCCCAATTGTTTTTGCACACTATCGAGCGTCTGCATCACTTGGCGTTGGGTCACTACATCTAGCGCACTGGTAGGTTCGTCTGCAATAATCAACTTAGGATCGAGCAAAATGCCAATTGCAATACACACCCGTTGTTTCATGCCGCCGCTTAGCTCGTGGGGGTACATCTTCGCCACCGTTGGCTTAAGGTCAACTGAGACCAACGCGGCATTAATACGTTTTTCGATATCAGCTGCGTCGGGGGCTAATTTGTGGGCTTTAATAGCATCGCGCATTTGTGCCCCGATCCGCATGACAGGGTTAAGTGAGTTCATTGCGCCTTGCGGAATGTAGCTGATGCGACTCAAGCGTGCCTCGCGCATCTCTTCATCATTCAGCTTGGTCAAATCTACCCCATCGACCACCACACTGCCGCCTTCAATCCGACCGGGTGGCTTGATCATACGCATCATCGCCAAAGCCATCGTGCTTTTACCAGAGCCAGATTCGCCGACCAAACCGAGTTTTTCGCCGGGGTTCAAGGTCAAATTCACGCCATCTAGCGCACGCACGCGACCAGCTTCGGTGAAGTATGTAACCTGCAAATTATTAACAGTTAATACGGGTTGAGTCATAGGTAAGGATGAAGGATGAAAGGAAGCGTTAAGATAAAAGAGTAAAACATACAGAGTAAAGAGTTTAGGTCAGATTATTAAATCTATAATCCGTATCAGGATTCTTTACTCTGTATTCTGGATTCTTTTATCTCCTTGTTTATTCTGTGCGACGCGCACGTGGGTTAGCCACTTCGTCTAACCCAGCATTAATGAGTGTAAGTGCCGCAAAAATTAAAATGAGGACTAACACCGGCCATAATGGCCACCACCACCAGCCATTGAAAATAGCCGATTGTTGCTGCGCAAAGTAAATAATGTTGCCAAGCAAAGGCTCACGCAAAGGTGAAAGCCCTAACACTGATAAACCAAATGAGATAAATAGTGCATCAAATACGGCATTGGCAAAGCTAGCCACCATAAACGGCAATAAGTTTGGTAGCAATTCTTTGAAAATAATGTCAGAGCTGCCCATGCCCGACAATTTAGCCACATTCACAAACATGCGCTCTTTCATCGACAACACTTGTGAGCGAATCACCAACGTCGGTTTCATCCATGCTGTCAACGCCACAATCGCGCCAATGATAGCGATAGTGCGAAATGGTTGATCATCAAGAAACAATTCGTTACGCGGCAAAGACGCAGCCAACACCACTTGAATCAAAAACGGAGGAATTGGCTGCAAGACGGAACAAATACCAGTGATGACTTTATCCCACATACCGCCAAAATAAGCTGAGACAAACCCTAAAATAATCGGCACGATGGTTGCAATCAGCCCAGCAAACACGCCAATCAACGCTGTTTGCCATAACCCAACCACCATTGCCGTATGTAAATCACGACCATACCAATCGGTGCCTAGCCAATATTTTTCAGCGCTTTTGTCGGCATCGCTAGATGAGTCTCCGCCGATACCCGGCAACCCACCCACACCCGGCAAGCCACCAATCCCCGGTAATGCCCCAATCGCAGGTGCTTCTTCTTTTTTTACCTCAACCTTAGGGCAGGTGTCAAGAATATTGACATCACACAGCCATTGCACCAAATAAGGAGGCTGTTTGGTGCGTGACGACAACGGGTAAGCCTTGTTAAGGTCGAGTGTTAATAACCCATGCGCGGTAAAACCGGTCAACAGCAATAAAATAGCCAAACCGGCTAAGATTCCCTTATTACGACGCAAATATCGCCACAATAAGGTTAATCGGGATGGAGGAACATAAAGGGTAGATTGCGTAATCGCGGCCATAATAAATTAACCGTCCAAACGAATGCGTGGATCAATCAAGGGATAAAGCAATTCTGAAATTAACATGCAGATAGATACACCTGCAATAATGAATAGCACGACACCATAAATAACCGGAAAGTCGTTAGAAACAATGGCTTGGCTTAAGACTGTTCCCAAACCTTGAATTGAGTAAAGATTCTCGACCAATAAGCCAGAGGTAATCAACGCGCCCAAATCTAAGGCAAAAGCGGTGACTTGTGGCAAAATTGCATTACGGGCAAAATAGTTGCCAAAAATAGTAATCGGTTTTAGCCCTTTATGTTCAGCAAAGTTAACATAATCCTCGCCTTGAATGGTCACACCCATCCCGCGCATCGCCATTGCCCACCCCCCAGAAGTCGCCAAAATTAATGATAACGCTGGCAATACCAAATGGCGAGCCACATCTAATAAGAAATCTGGGTTAAGGCTAGGTTGCGCACCAGCCGTATAGGTTCCAGTAATGGGCAACAATTTCATCTGAAATGCAATAATATTCACCAGCACAATGCCAAGCACCACCGGGTGCACACCCTTTAAAATAATGAGTGGTGTCGCGAGCGACTTTAGCCAACGTGGGGTGCGGGGCCAAGCACTTAATGCGCCCAATAAATTGCCAATAAGAAAAGATAACACCGCAGCAACCAACAATAATGCCATCGAATAAGGCAACGACTGCTTGATAATATCGGTCACACGCGAGGGATAAAAACGTAGCGAATAACCCATATCGCCACGCAAAACCGACCCCATATAAGTCGTGTATTGCTCTGGCAATGATTTATCTAACCCAAATTGTTTGTTAAATGATTCAACAATCTTCTCAAGGTCTTGCGCTGAAAAACCACCGGTGCGTGACAACTCGGCAAAACGTTCACGAATTGGGTTTTTAGGGGATAAACGTGGAATAAAAAATGTGATCGTTGAGGCAACCCAGATCACCAATAAATAAAACAGAACGCGGCGAATAAGATGACGTATGCTCACAGTTATTTTAAATGTTTGATTATGGGTTTAAATAACGATCCAAGCAAAGCACGCAACTAAAATTTCTGTCAATTTCACACTCACCAAATCACATTATGATCGATATGGCGAGTGTGAAATCAACATCTCATTAGTTTTTGCTTTTTTTTGCTCTACTTAGCTTGCAGCTTTCAAGTTTGCAACTACCAAAGCGCCTGTGTGTGCCCAGAATGCGCCATTGACACCGGGGCCAAGGTTGGAAGCCGTGGGCCAGTTTGTCCAATAGGTCTGGTTGTAGGGGATGCGGTGCAACCACTGAATGAGCGGAATGTCGATGACATCCTTGTAATAGATATCAAAGGCTTGTGCGGCCAATTGGGTGAACTTGGGATCGCTGGCATCCATTGGACCCATTTGAGCGACGATCTTATCAAATTCGGGGTTGTTATAGCGGCTGAAGTTGTTCGCGCCAGCGCTGTTGCCGCTTGGCTTCTTGGTGAAGAGGAACAACACGGCATATGGGTCCTTCAAGCTTGCGCCATGACCAAACATATACAAACCGGGCTTACCGGCTGCCATGTCGTTATAAGCTTCGGGGCCAAAGTCAATCTTGGCATCAAAACCGGCTTTCTTCAATTGCTCAACAACAACGGGCACAATGTCGCTGTGAATGCCTTCAAAGCCTTTCACGGTGGCGTCCACTGTCTTGCCGCCCTTCTCCCATAGACCCTTGGCATTCTTGGCCCAACCCGCTTCAGTCATCAATTTGCCGCTTTCGGTAACGTCAAACTTGCGTGGGTTGTACTTCTGAATGTTGGCCTTCATGCCATCGCTGTTAGCGAATGCGGCCAAACCGGGGTATAGCGGGAAGGGATAAACCGTGCTAATCTTGGCACCGCTGTAAACAACTTCGTCAATCTGGTCACGGTTAATAGCCAAAGCCAAGGCCTTGCGCACGCGCACATCGTTATATGGCTCGGCCTGATGGTTCATCCACAAGCTGTTTGGCCACCAGTCGAGATACCCGTGTGGGGCTTTATCAGCGGTGTGGCTGGTCACCTTGGGGTTCTTCTTGATGATGCTGTCGATCAAGGCATCGCGCATGTCGAGCGAAGCATCCATTTCATTGTTCACAATGCGTTGGGCTACGGTTTCCATATTGCCGCCGATCTGGCCGCCGATGTTCACCATAACAATACGCTTGACCTCTGGCACTTTTGCCACACCGGCCTTGGCCGCCCACCAATCTGGGTTTAGATCATATACCTTTTGTTCCTTGGTCCATTGCACCAAGTTATAGGGGCCAGAATGGGGCATATCATTGCCACCAGCAAAAGCGTTCACGTCCTTCTGGGCGCTCAACACGTGGGCTGGCACAATGGGAATACCGGTGTCAAACTTGAGTGACAACACCTCAAACTTAAAGCGCGGGGCGGGTTTGTTGAAGGTGAATACGGCTGTCAAGTCATCCTTAGCAACCACATCTTTGACGAACTCTTTGAACTCGGCGTTATAGTTCAATTTATCATTCGTCATTTGACCCTTAGCGGTGAATACCACGTCGGCGGCGGTCACAGGTTTGCCATCGCTCCACTTGGCATCTTTGCGCAACTTCACAGTCAATTCAGTGAAATCCTTGTTATATTCGCCACTTTCAGCCAACCAAGGGGCTTCCTTGTCTTCGAAAATCTTGAAATAGAACAGGGGTTCCCACATCATGGCATTACCTTCTTGATGGGTATAACCCGGGCTGGCCCAAGGGTTGGTGGTGCCGACCGGTGAGCTGATCGACCAGCCAAGAATCAAGGTTTGCTTGCGATCAACTGGCTTCAAAGGCGCATCTGCGGCTGGCTTTGGTGCTTCAGTTGGCTTGGGGGCCTCGGTTGGCTTGGGAGCCGCGGTTGGCGGAACAGCCGTTGGTGGAGGTGGTGCAGCGGTGGGTGGGACAGCCGTTGCGGCTGGCTTGGGCGCTTCAGTTGGCTTTGGCGCAGCGGTGGGGGTGGCTGGGGCAGCACAGGCTGCGAGTGCAGCCGCACCACCGCCGAGCAAACCCAATTGAATTAATTTGCGTCGGGTGAGTTTATTTGCTTTCATTTTTCCTTTTGTTCTCCATTCAAACGATCACACGTATTTATCTTTTATGGGTGATCGATGGAAGTAATACGAGATTATATGATGCTTTTAATTGTGTCGATGCAAGAAATACTTATACCTATCATACAGTATTTCTATATTATAAAAACGATTTAATAAAGCCTTTTAAATTCCTCATCACTTAGTTTCAATCAAAATTGAAAAACAATTCATCACATCTACAATGTGACTCATTATATCTATTTTCTCACTGTGTTCTCAGTTTAGAAAATTTACTTGAAAATTCAACTCAAATTGGTTACAATGCTATTCTTTAGCCACAATAAAATCACTTAGTCATCATATCTCCTAAGTCTGCACATTTGCATCATTATGTCTGTTCAAGCTTGGTCTGAAAAAATCACCATCCCAACCTATCAAATTGGGCCACCCGATAAAAACCCTGTATTTCTCGATCGTCGTGTTTACCAAGGAAGCAGTGGCGTTGTATATCCATACCCCGTCATCGAGCGGGTATTCGATGAAAAAATCGACCAACTTTACACCGCCATCTTCATCGAGAATCGCTATCTTAAAATAATGATCTTGCCTGAATTGGGCGGGCGTGTGCAAATGGCGCTTGACAAAACCAACGACTATCATTTCATCTATTACAACCGCGTCATTAAGCCAGCCTTAGTAGGATTGGCTGGCCCTTGGATTTCAGGCGGCATCGAATTCAATTGGCCGCAACATCATCGCCCCAGCACCTTCGAGGCTGTCGATTGGCACATTATCGATAATGCCGACGGCAGCAAAACCGTATGCTGTGGCGAAGTCGAACGTATGTTTTTCACCAAGGGTATGCACAGCTTCACCCTGCGCCCCGACCGTGCTGTACTCGAAATTGAGGTGCAACTGTATAACCGCAGCGCCGAGCCACAAACCTTTTTGTGGTGGGCCAATCCCGCCGTGCATGTCAATGACGATTACCAATCGATCTTCCCGCCCGATGTTCACGCAGTGATGGATCACGGCAAACGTGATGTCAGCGAATTTCCCATTGCCAAAGGCGTGTATTACAAAACCAACTACGCACCGGGCACCGATATTTCGCGCTACAAAAACATCCCTGTGCCGACCTCCTACATGGCCTATCATTCCGACTTCGATTTTGTCGGCGATTATGATCACGGCAAACAAGCTGGTATGGTGCACATTGCCAATCACCATTTGGTGCCCGGCAAAAAACAATGGACATGGGGCAACAGCGCCTTCGGCCTCGCATGGGATCGCCAACTTACCGACGAAGACGGCCCCTATATCGAGCTAATGTGCGGGGCCTTTACCGACAACCAGCCCGATTTTTCGTGGCTGATGCCGGGCGAAGAAAAACGTTTCAGCCAAAGCTTCATGCCCTATAAACACATCGGTGGGGCCAAAAACGCCAACCGCGAGGCCGTCATTAATTTAGAAATTGACGAGCAACAGGCCACATTTGGCGTCTATGTCACCCAACCAAGGCAAGTGCGTGTGCAACTCAGCCACTCCAGCGGCGATATTTACAATCAAACTCACGACCTTTCGCCCGAACACGCCTTTACCAAAACAATCGCCATTCCCGCCGCGCCTGCCCAGTCATTTACATTGCGTGTGTCAGAAATAAGTAAGGATGGTGAGCGCGAACTCATTACATTTACGCCGCTGCCAGACGAAAAATCCCCCATTCCTGACGCAGCCATGCCAGCCCCTGCCCCGTACGACATTGATTCAAACGAAGCCTTATTTTTAAATGGGCTACACCTTGAGCAATATCGCCACGCCACCTTTGCGCCCGAACCCTATTACCAAGAAGCCCTGCGGCGTGACCCACACGACAGCCGCTGCAACAATGCCCTTGGTCTGCTGCTCTATCGGCGCGGCAAATTTGCCGAGGCCGAAGCCTATTTTCGCCGCGCTATCGCCAGCCTCACCCGCCGCAACCCCAACCCTTATGATGGCGAAGCCTATTACAACCTCGGCCTCAGCCTAAAAATGCAAGGGCATTTGCGCCCGGCCTTCGATGCCTTTTACAAAGCCACCTGGAACGCTGCTTGGCAAGACGCGGCCTATTTTGAGTTGGCGCTTTTAGCGGCGCGTTTGGGTGAATGGACACAGGCGCACGATCTCAGCACCCAAGCCTTACGACGCAATTGGTCACATCACAGAGCACGCCACCTCAAAATTGCCATGCTGCGCCATTTGCAGCGTTGGCCCGAAATAACAAAAGAGATTGAGATTGCGCTTGATCTCGATTCGTTAGATTTTGGCGTTATATGGGAGGCCGAGCAATTGCCAAACGCCAAGCCAAGCCGGCAAATTAACCTTGGCAAACCCGCCCAGCGTTACCTTGAGCTTGCGCTCGACTATGTGCGGGCTGGTTTGTATGATGATGCCATCACGGTGCTCAGTCAGTCGGCAGCCCAATTTGCCAATGAGTCGCCCCATTTAAATGAGCAAACGCTCAGCGCCTATTATTTGGCCTATTGTCATTGGCAAAAGGGAGATGATGTGGCGGCCACAGCCGCATTTAAACACGCCGCCAGCTTGCCCCCAGATTATTGCTTTCCCCATCGGCTCGACGATATTTTGGTATTACAAGCCGCCAGCCAAGTCAACCCACATGATGCCCGCGCCCCTTATTACCTCGGTAATTTTTGGTATGCCCACCGCCGCTACGATGAAGCCATCGCTTGTTGGGAGCAATCGCGCCAGCTCGACCCCAATTTTGCAACGGTGCAACGCAATTTGGGTTTGGCCTATTGCAACAAACGCAATGACCTGCCCCAAGCCAAAGCCGCCTATGAACGAGCCTTTGCGCTCAACCCACATGATGCACGGGTGTTATTTGAACTCGACCAGCTCGACAAAAAATGGAACCGCCCACTCAGCGAGCGCCTTGCCCGTTTGCAAGCCAACCCCACCCTGCTTGAGCAGCGCGATGACTTGACGATTGAGTTCGTCACCCTGCTTAATTTGCTAGGGCGGCACACCGAGGCATACACCGCGCTGATGGGGCGCAATTTTCACCCTTGGGAGGGCGGCGAAGGCAAAACCACCGCCCAATATGCTGCTTGCCTCATTGGACAAGCCCGCCAACACTTGGCCCAACAAAATAATATTGCCGCCCTCGATTGCCTCAACCACGCGCTCGATCAACCACACAACTTAGGCGAAGGTAAATTACCCAGCGCCCAAGAAAACAACATTCATTATTATTTAGGCGTGGCTTATCAGGCATCAGGCGATGAAGCCAAAGCGATTCACCATTATCAACAAGCCGCTGTCGGTCTATCCGAGCCGTCGTCAGCCGTGTTTTACAATGACCAGCCGCCCGACCTGATTTTTTATCAGGGCTTGGCGCGGCAGGCCTTGGCCCAATTGGGGATTGGGCAAGCGGCTGATGCCACCTTTATTTTTGAAAAACTGATCGCTTATGGGCAAGCCCATCTTAATGATGAGGTAAAGATGGATTACTTTGCCGTGTCTTTGCCCAGCTTTGGCGTATTTGATGACGATCTCACCTTGCGAAACCGTATTCATTGTCATTATATGGCGGCCCTCGGTTACACTGGTTTAGGCCAAACAGCCCAAGCCAACCATCATTTTGACGAAGCATTACGATACGACATCAGTCATCAAGGGGTATTGGCACATCAAAATCATATTTTTTTTATAAAGACGTAATGCCGAAATTAGTATTCCTCGCGCCCCTTCGGGGCATAAGGAATACTAATTTCGGCGAAAATTGTAAGGGTCAAAATAA
>CAZLOF010000021.1:10597-18487 GCA_964560745.1 uncultured Thermoflexus sp. | reverse complement strand
TATTTGGACAAAATGAATGCCGAAATCACTATCTCAACGTTGTTATGGGGCGGTTTTGCCGCCCCATAACAACGCTGAGATAGTGATTTCGGCAGAAAATTGTTTTAAGAAACACTGTTCAAAAATACGGTTTTGCCGATATAAATATCCCCTAGCAAGCGATGTTTGCTAGGGGATATTTATATCGGTATTTTTTAATTTTCGCGTTTATTTGCTATACAATTAAACCCCCACAAACCCTAAAAAAAGCATCATGTCTTTGAACCGAGATCAATTCTCAAATGCCAAAGCGCCCAGCGCATCCCCACGTCCTCATTATTGGGCCAATGTGCCAGATGCCCAATGGCATGATTGGAAATGGCAATTGTCGAATCGCCTCAATAGCGCAGCCGAGCTTGCGCAAGTCATTCACCTGACTGATGAAGAATTGGCTGGGTTAAATGCCCCCGAAAAATTTCGCGTCGATATTACACCCTATTTTGCGTCATTGATGGATGCCGATGACCCAGACTGCCCAGTCCGATTGCAAATTGTGCCGCGGGCGCGTGAATTGCAAGGGTTTGAGGCCATGATGAGCGATTCGCTGGCAGAAGATGAACATTCGCCAGTGCCCGGCTTGGTGCATCGCTACCCAGACCGTGTGCTGATGTTGGTGACCACTCAGTGTGCCTCATATTGTCGTTATTGCACCCGCAGCCGTATCGTGGGCGACCCACATGCCATGTTTAACCGCCACGACCACGACAAACAAATTGACTATATTCGGCGCACCCCGCAAATTCGGGATGTGTTGCTCAGTGGCGGCGACCCATTAACCTTGCCGCAACGGGTGTTAGAAGACTTACTGCGACGTTTGCGCGATATTCCACACGTCGAAATTATCCGCATCGGCTCGCGGGTTCCGGTGTTTTTGCCGCAACGCATCACCGACGATTTGCTGAACATGTTGCGTCAATTTCAACCGATGTGGTTTAACATTCATATTAACCACCCCAAAGAAATTACGCCCGAATTGCGCCACGCCTGCGCCAAGATTGCCGATGCGGGTATTCCCATCGGCAACCAAACCGTGCTCTTGGCTGGGGTGAATGATCACCCTAACACCATGCTAAAGCTATGCCACGAGTTGGTAAAAATGCGTGTGCGGCCTTATTATTTATATCAGTGCGATTTGGTGCAAGGCAGCGGGCATTTTCGCACCACCATCGCCACGGGCATCGAGATTATTGAGCATTTGCGCGGTCATACCAGTGGGTATGCCGTGCCAACATTTTGTGTCGATTTGCCGGGTGGCGGCGGCAAAGTGCCGGTGATGCCCAATTATTTGCTCAGCCAATCGCATGATCGTATGGTTTTTCGTAATTTTGAGGGCTATATCAGCACATATACCGAGCCAACCGATTATCAACGCCCCAAGAAAACCCGCTGGGTGCCCGATTCACCCACCCAAACCGGCCAAGGCGGGGTTGCTGGGTTGTTGCGCGGTGATCGCATGGCGATTAAACCAGCCGGTTGGGATGACACCCATGAGCGTGAGCCGAGCGAGGCTTTAAATGACGATTTTGAGTTGACCATACGCCAAGTGGCGGCTGAATTGCGGCAGATGCCAGATGTAAAAACCACCGAAACCGGTCAACCAGTCTGGATGCAAATTTAAACGATGGGCATCGATATCAATACATTTAGCAATTTTAGCAATCTGCGTGACAGCATTTTGCAGCTTGTGTTGACCTTTGGTAGCCGTATTTTGAGCGCCATCATCTTGTGGTTGGTCGGGCGCTGGCTAATTGCCTTGGCGGTGCGGCTGGCGCGACGTGGCATGAGGGTGCGCCGGCTCGATGTAACGATGGTGGCCTATATTGCTTCATCGATTGATGTCATTTTGACGTTGTTGTTGTTGGTTGCCATGCTGGGCTTGTTTGGCATCGAAACCACCTCATTTGCGGCCTTGTTTGCGGCGGCGGGTGTGGCAATTGGTGTGGCTTGGGCGGGGTTATTGTCGCATTTTGCGGCGGGGGTGTTTTTGTTGCTCATTCGCCCATTCAAAGTCGGCGATTCGGTCAATGTGGGCGGGTATACTGGCACAGTCAAAGAAATTGGGTTTTTCGGCACCACCATCGCCACTTACGACAATATTCTGACTATTGTGCCCAACAACAAAGTGTTTGGCGAAACCATTCAAAATTTCAGTGCCATGCCCTATCGGCGTGTGGATGTGCAAGTAAAAATTGGCTTCAAACACGACCCGCTCATGACCTGCTCGCAATTAAAAACCCGCATTTCACATATCGCCAATGTCTTGGCGACTCCCGATATTATGGTTGATATTGTCAAATTAGAAGAAACAGGTATGGTGCTGGCCGTGCGCCCCTGTTGCGCCCCCGCCCATTATGAGCAAGTGTTGCTTGATACCAATCGTGTGGTACGCTTGGCCTTGCTCGAAATGAATGTGTTGGCCTAGCTTTTTGCGATAGCAAACTCTCGTCTTTATTGCTCCGCGACTGAAGTCGCCCCTAAAGGCTTCGCCGAGCGTCCCCCTTCGGGGACGCAATTTCTGCCCGCGTAGGCGGGCAAACGGCGAAGCCTTTCGGAACGACTTTGAGTCGTCCCAAATATTGCCAAGAAAATATCTCAGCCAGCGAGGATATCGCTATTTAGAATAACGGTGAAGGTGCAGCCATGCCCTTTGCCGGCGCTGTGGGCCTCGACCTGCCCATGATGGGCCTGCACCAGCGCTTTAACGATGGCTAACCCCAAGCCTGTGCCGCCGGTATCGCGGCTGCGTGAAGCGTCGCCACGATAAAAGCGGTTAAAAATAACCGCCAATTGTTCTGCATCGAGTCCCTCACCACTGTCAATAACGACCAACCGTAGCTCGGCGGTAATTGTTTTCCCTTCTAAGATTACTTTCCCGTTGGCGGGGGTATGACGAATGGCATTGGTGAGTAAATTAAACAGCACTTGACGAATCCGAATGGCATCGATATTCAAAGTGGGCAACTGAGTTAGCCGCAACTGCAATTCAACATTTTTCTCGGCGGCGAGTGGCTCTATCGCTTCAAATGTGCTTTTTATCAGCTCATTTAAGTCGGTGGGGTGTTTATCGAGTGGCAAATGGTCTTGCTCTGCCAAGGCTAGGTCATGCAAATCGTTGACCAAACGAATGAGGTGACGGGTTTGACCATATAAATTGGCAATTTCACTCTCGTCCAATACATACACTCGGTCAAGTGCCGCCCGTAAACTGCCTTCAAGCGCGGTTAATGGGGTGCGCAATTCGTGCGACACATCAGCCATTAAGTTGCTGCGCAGGGTTTCGGCTTTTTGCAAATCGTCCGTCATTTGGTTAAAAGCGTGGGTCAGTTGTCTTAATTCCAAACTACCGCGCTCGGGCAAACGCACGGTCCGCTCCCCTTTGCCAATTTGGCGAGTGGCTTGGGCAAGCTGGCTGATGGGTTTTGTAATGGCGCGGCTGATGGCAATGCCCCCGACTAAACCCACCAACGCCGATAATGCGGCAAAATTGAGCAGGCGACGTGCAATCTCAGCGCGGTCTTCTATCGGCAAGTTTTGACTGCGCCCCCGTTGGTTTCGCTCGGGTAAGTCATCCAACATAATAGACATAAATTGCAGAAAAAATACTAACAGCAAAACGCCTGCAATCACAAAGCTCAGCCGAACCCATAATCGATTCATGATTTCCCCTCCTATTTCACTGGTTTTTCCATGCGATACCCAATGCCATAGACGGTTTGGATATAAATTGGTGTCTCTGGGTTTGGTTCAATTTTGCGGCGCAAATTGCGAATGTGCGTGTCGAGGGTGCGGCCCAAGCCGTCATGCGAATAACCGAGCGCTTTTTCCAATAATTCATCGCGGTTAAGCGTATAACCCAAATGCTTCATAAATATTTCAATTAAATTAAATTCAGCGCGGGTCAGATCAATGACACGGCCAGTAATCGTTAGCGTACGCGCCTCTAAATCCAAGTGCAATTCACCAACGCGCAAAATATTGGGGGCAGCATTGGGCAATAAGTCTAAATTTCTACGCCGCAACAAGGCATTAACCCGCGCGATGACCTCATGCACATTAAATGGCTTGGTCACATAATCATCTGCCCCCAACTCTAGCCCAATAATTTTATCGGTGTCGGCGGTTCTGGCCGTCAGCATGATAATGGGCGTGGCAACCAATGTTTTATCATTTCGGATAATGCGTGTCAGGTCTTGCCCATTTCGTTTGGGCAACATCACATCTAAAACAACCAAATCTGGGCGTTCGCGGCGTAACATATACAATGCCATTTCACCATCGCTGGCTTCATACACGATATGCCCAGCTTGTTCTAAGTAACCTCGTAACACCTTTAAAATCGTGCGATCGTCATCTACTATTAACACGCTTGCTTGCATATTGGGTCGAGGGTATCATACAGTTTAGAAATTACGTAAATCAAAAAATTTCACTTCAAAACATACAAACATCACGCAAAACAAACACGCAATCCATTTAATCTTTAGCGCAGATTCGGAATTGATGAAAGGTTTTGCCGATCTCTCTATCCACCTGCTACAGCTATGCTGTGGAAGATAGTAAGATCAGCCCCTCATCTTTTAAGAATTTACGCCAACACTAAAAAAATAATATGACGACAAATAAAATAGGCTTTATCGGGCTTGGCAATATGGGTGGAGCGGCGGCCCGCAACATTCAACGGGCGGGCTTCGACCTGACGGTATATGACCTTCGCAAAGAGGCCGCCACAAAATTGTTGGCGCATGGCGCACATTGGGCAACTTCACCTGCCGAGGTCATCAGCCAAGTCGATATTGTGGTGACGATGGTATTTGGCCCCAAGCAAGTGGCGCAAGTATTGCAAGGCGAGAACGGGCTGTTGGCCGGGCATTGCAAAGACAAATTGTGGATCGATTTGACGACCAACAGCCCAATGGCGATGCGTGAATTGGCGGCGATATTTGAGCAGGCCGGCGGGATGGTGGTCGATGCACCCGTCACTGGTTCGGTCGATTCGGCCATTCGCGGCGATATGATTATGTTTGTGGGTGGCAGCGAGGCCGCCGTGACGCTGGCGCAACCCTTGTTACAGGCGATGGGCGAGATACGGCGGGTGGGGCAATATGGCAATGGCTATGTGGCGAAGTTGGTCAACAACCAACTGTGGAAAATTCACGCCGCCGCCATTGGCGAGGCGATGGTGATGGCAAAATTGGCCGGGCTTGAGCCAGATGTGTGGTGGGCCGCGATGAAAGGCGGGGCCGCCGATAGCTTTGTGATGCAGCACGATGTGCCGTCGATTTTTGCTGGGCATTACGACCCCTCGTTTCGCTTGGCGCTGTGTTTAAAAGACTTAAGCTTGATCGACGAACTCATTCAACATACCGGTGTGCGCTCAGAGTTGACCCAAGCTACCTATGCCCGGTTCCGCGAGGCAGCGGCGCGTTATGGCGACGGGGCCGGTGAGATGACGGTGTGTAAATTGATTGAGGATGACGCTGGGGTGGCGCTGCGGGTGGCCGGTGATTGGGTACCGCCGTGGGAGGTGAAGCACCCCGAGGATAGTGAAAAATTAAACCTTGCGTAATGTCAATCATTAATGGCTATTCAGTGAAAATAAATGATGGCTAAGACAATCAACGCTATGATTTTGGGAATAGCGATCGTGTGATTTTGGCGAAAATTTAATAATTATGTCAACTCTAAAACTGGCGCAAGCCAACCTTATTATCAACACGGCCATCGCCGAAGGGCGAAAACACAATTTTTCGGCGTTGGCGGTCGCTGTGCTGGATGCGGGCGGGCATTTGATTGCCTTTCAACGCGAAGACGGGGCGGGTTTTGCCCGCTACGATATTGCTTTTGGCAAGGCATGGGGGGCGCTCGGCATGGGTTTTGGCACCCGCGAACTGACTGACCGCGCCGCCAAATTCCCCACCTTCGTTACTGCTATCGCTATGGCGAGCCAAGGCCGCATGATTCCATCCCCCGGCGGGGTGCTGATTGTTGGGCCGGACGGCGAGGTGATCGGCGCAGTCGGTATTTCGGGCGATACAGGTGTGAATGATGAGGCTTGCGCCTTGGCTGGCATCGCCGTGGCAGGGTTGAGCGGCATTACTGGGGCAGCGGGGCATTAGATAATGGATATCATCAGCGACGATGCATTGGATCAAGAAGATCAACGATGGGCGGCTGCAATGACTCGCCATGCAGATAAATTCGCCGAACTAAAAGCCAAAGCCAAAGCTGATGCCCAAGCTGGCAAAGCAATTGATACTTATGACAAAAATGGCGAATTTGTTTTGATGAGATATGTTGTGAGTGAGCCTAAATATGTCTGAGGCGATCAAATTGTTTGCCTCGCGGGTAATTGCAGATCAGGCCATACCGTTTACCATAAAAGTGCCGAATGCATCATTGGTTAAATCCTTGCGCGAATCTGACAACGGTATCGGGTTAGTTGGCCCATTTAACAATATGTCAGACCTAATAGCAGCGCTGCATAACGATGACGATGATGATATGTCATGACGCGCAACATTATCTTCACACTACGCTTTAGACGTGACCTAAAGCGTAGTGTTAAACCCTCGGTCACTAGTTGAGGTCAAGCCCCATCCCCACATAATAAGCCGCAAACGGCAGCGCATCAAACACCGGCGGCTGACGGCCCACCACCACTAACACGATGCGCTTACCGGCGTTGTGCAGCCGCCGCAGCGCAATCTCGACTTGGGGCGTGAGCATGGCGGTGATGACGATGAGGGCCGCGCCATATGGCAAGCTGCGTTGTTCATTGATGAGAAATTCGTCGAAACGCCCAATGGCGAAGGGGATGAGCACGGCCAGCGCCTCAAGCACATGCGTTAGTTGATCGGGGCTGCGGCGCGGGCGCACTTGCAGGGCTTCGGGCATGTTGGGAGCCGCCCCATTCGACGAAATGCCGATCACACAACCCGACTCATGCGCCCATTTTGCCAAACTGGCCGCCACCGACACCGCCCACTCAAAAATATCGGGGTCAACCCCCACCCAATCACTCTCGAAGGTCATGACATTGAGCAAAATCATGGCGGTCGGCTCGCTGGTGTGTTCATACACACGGGTTTGCAATTGCCCACGATGGGCGCTGGCTTTCCAATGAATGCTGCGAAATGAATCGCCATATTGATAATCGCGCACCCCAATCGTGCGCGAGGGGTCTTCGATCAGCCGCCGCAAGGCCGAAAGTGCGCCGTTGGGGGTGCGGGTCGGGATGCCGATCTCGTCGAGATCGTAGGCTTTGGGGTAAACCAAGACCGCATCGCGAATATCTTCATAGCGCTCGGCCTCGAACAAGCCAAACAATTCGGTTGCGGTGAGCAAGGGCTTGGGGAAGGTGAAATAGCCGCGACGTTTGGTTTGGATGTGAAAGGTGCGCAACAGCCGCTCGTGTGGTTTTAGCGACAAAATCTGTGAGAAGAAAACCTGCTCAAAGATTGCATTTTGGGTTTTTACTTTGCGGGCTTCAACTTCATCTGTTTCGCCCGCTGGGGCAAGCGGCAACGATTCGCCCTCAACGCCATAAAAGCCTTTGGGTGATTGATCGATGATTTCGAGCGACAATACCGGCAAGCGTCCGGCATTAGTGATCTCGCTGGTGACGGTTAAAATTTCGCCAACAAAGGCACGGTTTTGGCTGATGCGGCGGCGATAGGTGATGGGGCGCAACACCCGCCGCCGCAATACACTCGCCAACACAAACACCATCAGCGGCAGCACTGCCAACACAATCAGCGCCGGCACACGCCACAACACGCCAATCACCCCCATCAGCAACAATAGGCTGACAAGGCGCTCCATGCGGTCGGGCGAGAGGTTGTTCATAAAACG
>CAZLOF010000021.1:0-10587 GCA_964560745.1 uncultured Thermoflexus sp. | reverse complement strand
CACCCGCCGGTGGCGATTATTTTGTTACGCCAAAATAACCCCCCCCCCCGCCGCGTCTCTACGATCAAATACTATCCACCGGCACGGGCGTGCGCTCCATCACATCACGCAAAATATCTTCGGCGCGGCGACCGCGCAGGCGGCTTTGCCCATCGATGACGATACGATGGGTCATGGCGTAGGGCGCTAAAAATTTCACATCGTCAGGCAACACAAACTCGCGCCCACGCATGGCGGCAAAGGCCTGCGCCGCCCGATACAGCGCCATCGTGCCTCGTGGGCTAACCCCCAACAGCACCCCAGCCGCCTCGCGTGAATTGCGGCATAGCGCCACAATATAATCGACCACACTGCGCTCAACCCGCACCGCTTGGCAAATTTGGCGTAGCGCCCCCAATTCTGCCATCTCGATCACACTGCCCAGCGCCTCAAGCGGGTCGCGTTGGTCTTGGTGTGGGCGTTCAAAGCGCTGCAAAATCTGCATCTCTTCATCGGCGCTGGGGTAGCCCAACTTAATGCGCAGCAAAAAACGGTCAATCTGGGCTTCGGGCAATGGGAATGTGCCCTCAAGCTCGATTGGGTTTTGGGTAGCCAACACCAAAAACGGGCGCGGCAAGGCCATCGTCACCCCATCGACCGTGCTTTGGCGCTCTTGCATGGCTTCGAGCAAGGCCGATTGGGTGCGCGGGGTGGCGCGGTTAATCTCATCGGCTAACAACACATTGGCAAAAATGGGGCCGGGCCGAAATTCAAATTCTTGCTTTTTCTGGTCAAAATACGACACCCCAGTCACATCGCTGGGCAACAGGTCGGGGGTGAATTGGATGCGGCGAAAAGTGCAGTTAAGGCTACGGGCGATGGCCTTGGCCAGCGTGGTTTTGCCTGTGCCCGGCACATCTTCAATCAACACATGGCCTTCGCACAACAACGCCACCAGCGCAAGGTCAATCACATTATCTTTGCCGACAATTACTTTTTGAATATTGGCCCGCAGGCGCTGGGTAAGGGTTTGGATGTTAGTCATGTGGTTAAAGGCTGAGGGTTGAGAGTTGAGAGTTGTGTCGTCATGATGATGATTATAGAGAGTATTTTGCTTGGGTTTTAAGTCGCCAGCCCCGCTATAATCTTGATGATGTTATCCCCCATCACCATTCGCCCCGAACAACCCGCCGATATTGAAGCCATTTATGACCTCACCCGCCGCGCCTTTGCGCCGATGTCGTTTAGCGACCAGACCGAGCACTATATTGTCAATGCGTTACGGGCGCAAGGTGCGCTGACCTTATCGTTGGTGGCCGAGCACGCAGGGCGCGTGGTTGGGCATGTGGCATTTTCACCCGCCAGCATCGCTGATGGCAGCACGGGCTGGTATGCACTCGGCCCCATTTCGGTTGAGCCAAGCCTACAGGGGCGCGGCATCGGTCGGGCTTTAGTTACACATGGCTTGCAGGCGTTGGCTGAATTGGGCGCCAGCGGTTGTTTGTTGATCGGTAACCCTAAGCTATATCAGCGCTTTGGGTTTGTTCACACCACCGATCTCACTTATTCACCAGAAGATGCCATTCATTTTCTCATCTACCCCTTTAAACCCAATACGTCACGTGGCGAAATTGCATTTCATCCGGCGTTTGAGACAAATGGTCGCTAAAACATCGGATGTCTAATCGATACCGCAGCCATTAGAAATGGCGCGCTGGGCATACGAAGCCTGCCTTCGCAGGCTAAGAATTTAGACCGCGAAGGCGGTCTTTGTGTGCCCAGCGCGGGATTTTAATCCCCGCGTTAAGTCTTTTGGCTTGCCCTTATGATGCAGCAACCACAAAATCAGATGAATTAAAAGAAAATCGTGTACAGTAAGCCCCTATGATTAATGTCACTGTGTGGCACGAATATCGCCACGAAAAAATACACAAAGAAGTTTCAGACGTGTATCCCCAAGGGATGCACAGCGCGATTGCCGAAGGGCTACGCGCCAATGATCATGGCGGCGAATTTGCCATTCGCACCGCCACCCTCGACGAACCGGAACATGGGTTAACCGATGAGGTGCTAAACAGCACCGATGTGTTAATTTGGTGGGGGCATTTGGCCCATCACGAAGTGAGTGATGCCATTGTCGATAAAGTGGTCAAGCGCGTATGGCAAGGCATGGGTTTGGTGGTACTGCACAGCGGGCACTTCTCCAAACCATTCAAACGCCTGATGGGCACTGGCTGCGACCTTAAATGGCGCGAGTCTGAACGCGAGATCGAGCGCCTGTGGTTGGTGGCCCCCGCCCATCCCATTGCGGCAGGGCTACCCGAAATGATTCAACTCGACCGCGAAGAGATGTATGGCGAACATTTCGACATCCCCGCACCCGATGAATTGGTGTTTGTCAGTTGGTTTGAGGGCGGCGAAGTCTTTCGCAGCGGCTGCACCTGGCAACGCGGCAATGGGCGCATTTTCTATTTCCGCCCGGGTCACGAGACCTTCCCGACCTATTTCAACCCGCAAGTGCGTCATGTCATCAGCAACGGCGTGCGCTGGGCTGCCCCCGTCAACACCCCCCAACCCAAACGCGGGCATCACCCCGTGCCGCTGCAAAAATTAAGCTAAAGGATTAGTGGTTAGTGGTTAGTGATAAGCGATGAGTTAACCACTGACCACTAACCACTAACCACTGACCACTGACCACTAACCACTGACTCCAAATGTTTTCACCCATCGCCGCCCAATTTAGCGCCAGCCATGCTGCGCGTTTTAATGCCCTATCGATCGAGGCACTCGACGCCGAATTGCATCATTTGGTGACGCAACACGAGCAACACCTCGATCACGACTGCATCAACCTATACGCTGGCACCAACATCCTTAACCCACGCGCCGCCAAATTATTGTCATCAAGCCTCGGCAGTCGGCCCAGCCTTGGCCACCCCGGCGACAAATACAACAAAGGCATGTTGTATGCCGAGCAGATTGAGGTGATGGAGATCGAATTATTCAAACGCATTTTCAATGCTCGTTATGTCGAGCATCGCGTCGGCAGCGGTTCGCTGGCAAATTTGTATGTGTATATGGCGACCACCCAACCGGGCGACACCATCATGGCCTTTGCCGATGCCGCCGCGGGTCACCCCACACATCACGCTATCGGCGCGGCGGGGTTATATGGCTTAAAAATCGAAGATGTGCCATTTGACCCCGAAAAGATGGATGTGGATGTGACAGCCTTGCGCGAACGCGCCAAACAAGTACGACCCAAACTCATCATCGTGGCAGGTAGCATGTGCCTGTTCCCCTACTCGGTGCGCGAGGTGCGGGCCATTGCCGATGAGATCGGCGCAACCGTGATGTATGACGCAGCCCATATGGGCGGCATGATCGCGGGTGGGCAATTTCAACAACCGCTGGCCGAGGGGGCGCATGTGATGACCGGCTCGACCTACAAATCATTTGGCGGCCCACCCGCCGGTTTTGTGGCTACCAATGATGCCCTGTTAGCCGAGCGGCTCGACCGCATCGCCTTTCCCGGTCTCACCGCCAATTTTGACCTTAGCCGCAGTGCCGCCATGTGTGTGGCGATTATGGATTTGCTCGAACATGGCCCAGCCTATGCCGAGATGTGTATTGCCAATGCCAAGGCCTTGGCCCAAGCGATGGCGGCGCGTGGGCTAACCGTGCATCGGGTGGCCGATAAAGGCTTCACGGCATCACAACATGTGGCGCTGCAAGCCCTTGCCTATGGCGGCGGCAACCACGCCAGCAAACGCCTCGAACCAGCCAATGTGTTGATGACCAGCATCAGCTTGCCCATCCCCGCAGTGCCCGGTGATGCCGCGGCAGATACTGCCAACGCCATTCGCATCGGCACCCAAGAGATCACCCGTTGGGGCATGACCCCGCAGCACATGCCCACCGTTGCCGATTTTATCGGGCGGGTGTTAATCGATAACGAGTCGCCAGCAAGTGTGTGTGAAGATGTGATCGAATTTCGGCGCAGGTTTCAGCAGTTGCACTTTGTGCGTTTATAAAAACATCGGAGGTCTTGCGCAGCTTGCAGTTATAGCTGCGACTTGCGCAAGACCTCCGATGTTTTATGATTCATCAGCGACGATAAAAACGCCGCAACACTGCCCACAGCCCTGTCGGTTGCGCCATTTGGCTAATGACAGATTGCCCCACCGCTCGCCGTGCCCTCAGCGCTGGCAACGCTCCCAGCCAGCCTGCGATGCGCCCGCGCAAGGCGTGTGTATCGCGCTGTGCAAAAACTCGAAACCCGACAGCCAAAATATCGTAAAACAAAATTAGAGGCCAATCACGCCAACGGGCATTTTTTAGCACCATCCATACTTTATTGCGACCCAATAAATAACGTTTAAAGGGCGAGCCTTCGCCGCTGGTAGCGCTGGTGTGGTGCAGCACCCGTGCGGTAGGTGCATACACACAGCGCCAGCCGGCCAATTGTGCTCGCCATGCCAAATCAACATCTTCGAGATAAGCAAAAAAGCGTTCATCAAACAACCCGATTTCAGCTAACATCTCGCGTCGATACAAGGCCGCCCCGCCCGATGCACCAAAAATTTCGCAAGGTTGGTTACATTCGGTATCAGTTGCGGCACGCCCTGCCAAGCGATCCCATGCAATCGCGGCGCGGTCTATCGCAATGCCTGCACTTTGCACCACATCGGGTTGGCTGGCATAGAGCATCAACGATGCAATCGAGCCAATTTTCAATTTTCGGTTTTGGTTTTTTGATTCAGCATGTAAAAGCGACGCGAGCCATTGTGGGTCTGGCTCAGTGTCATCGTTGAGCAAGGCGACAAATGGGGCAGTGCTGGCGCAAATCCCCTGATTTACCGCCGCCGCAAACCCCACATTTTGTTCATTGCGAATGATGCGCAATAAAAATGGGGTGGCTTGCCCAGCTAACCATGCATATGTGCCATCGTCACTGGCATTGTCGATGACAATGACCTCAAAATCAGCATAGGTTTGTGCGGCCAATGCCGCAAAGCAAGCCGGTAGCCACCCCCGCCCTCGCTGGGTAGGAATGACAACGCAGATCTGATGGTTAATGGTTAATGATAAATGGTTAGTGGTCAATGGTTAATGGTTAATGCCAATAGTAGCGCTATGACAATTATCAATGCTCAACACTCAATTGTCAACCATTGACCATTAACCATTGACCATTAATCATTAACCACTAACCATTGACCGCTGCCGCATATAATTCCGCTTCGTTTAATTATGCGAATTTTTATTACCGGCGGCGCAGGGTTTGTAGGATGCAATTTGGCGGCGCATCATCTACGCCTCGGCAATCACGTCACCATTTTTGATAATTTGGCCCGTCCACGCACAGCCCATAATTTGGCTTGGCTCAAAAAATTAAAGCTTGACAATACTGTTGCTCAATCGCTGCAAACCTATATCGGCGATATTCGCCATGAAGATGAATTGCGCGAAGCGATGACCTTGGCCCAGCCCGATCTTGTGGTGCATTTAGCCGCGCAAGTGGCTGTCACCACATCGGTCACCAACCCGCGTGAAGATTTTGAGATCAACGCCCTCGGCACATTTAACGTGCTAGAAGTGGCACGCAATTTACCCCAACCACCGGCTGTCTTTTTTGCTTCGACCAACAAGGTTTATGGCGGTATGGAAGAGGTGGCTGTGGTCGAAGATGCTACCCGTTATCACTTTCGCGATTTTCCAAATGGCATCGACGAGCACCAGCCACTTGATTTTCATTCGCCCTACGGCTGCTCAAAGGGTACAGGCGACCAATATGTGCGTGACTATGCGCGTATTTTTGGCTTAAAAACGGTCACATTTCGCCAAAGCACGATTTATGGCCCACGCCAATTTGGGGTCGAAGATCAGGGCTGGCTGGCACATTTCATCATTGCCACCGTGACAGGCCGCCCCTTCAAAATTTATGGCAATGGCAAACAGGTGCGCGATATGTTGCATGTGCGTGACCTTATCGCTGCCTATGATGCCGCTTGGCATAACATTGACCGGGTCAGCGGTGAAATTTTTAATGTGGGCGGTGGCAAAGACAACACCATCTCTATTTGGGCCGAATGTGGCCCTATGCTCGAAGAATTGGCTGGGCGCGAAATTTCGGTGGCCTATAGCGAAACGCGGCCCGGCGATCAACCCATTTTTGTCAGCAACAATGCCAAAGCCAACAAAATGTTGGCGTGGCAACCGCAGGTTAAATTATGGGATGGCATTCAAGAATTGTGGCATTGGGTAAGCGAGAATCGTCATTTGTTTGTTTAAGCGGTTAGAAAAATAGGCTAAGTAAACAAATTTTCGCCGAAACCACTATCGGGTCATCCCCCGCGGGGGGTGTCGCGTTATTGGGTTAGGCAGTTTGGGGGGGCGAAAAAAGAAAGGGGGATAGCGAACGGTGGTAAAGTAAGGGATATGAAAGACACAAACCAAACAACTGTATTAACAAAACATGCTAGCATACAAAATATAAGACGACACATTAACTCTCATGCTTACTGCCGTATGCTAACTTAATTTGTTCATACAACGCCAAGTCGGGCGGCAAAGCCTTGCGCATCGGCTCCGGCGCGGGTGGCATTGGGCAACATATCAGCGTCACACCCGGCACAAATATCAGCCTGAGTGCTTCGCCGAAATTGATGAATGGTGGCAGCGGCGGGCGAGTTGGCCTCACTTTCTTTGATTCGCAGTGGCAGTAGGTCAGCAGCAACATTTATGCTGATATTAACAGCACGAGCTATGCCCATCATGACCTGAGTGTCACTGTGTCAGCGGGCGCAAGCCTTGCACAAGTGTGGGTCTACAAGAGCGGCACATCGGGCGAGCAATGGCCCGACGAGGTATGTCTGCAAGGCGCTGGCGCTGCGCCTGTTGGCACTGCGGCGGCGCGTATGGTTGCGCCCGGCAGGTGTGCATTTAGCGCATTCAACCGGTCAACGAGGTCGGGGCAGGTGTTTATCGCACAATCTATATTTTATGCTAAACCAGCACTCCCGCGTGATGATTTTGCCGCGAATTTGCTCGGCATCTAGTTGCACAAATTGGGCAGCTAATAAAATTGTGGCATAAAACCGATGTGCATCCCATGCCCCTTCTGTATTCGGGAGGGGCATGGGATTTCGGTCTATATTAAACAAACATATAGCCAGTGCCACGCATATTAACAATACGGTGCGCTAAGGCTGGGTAAGAATCAAGTTTATTGCGCAAGCGCACTAAATGTGGTCGTAAAAGCTTAATCCCTTCACTGGTCGACATATTTGGTTTAAGCAACGCCTTGGCATTCAAGTCTTTCATGCTCACTGCCACCCGGCGATTAATCACCAGCATATTAAACATCCGCCCTTCAATTGGGCTAAGACGCACAAACTCGTTCCCAACATGAATAATATGAGCGACTGAATCCCAAACAAAATTAAGTGGTTCGTTGTTGTCTATTGCTTCAACCGCAGGCTCAGGCTTTGGTTCAACAGGCGCAGCGGCGGGTTCGGGTGCATATATTTTGCGAGTGGCATTTTCTGCTAAAACCCGAGTGCGTAATTCTCGTTGCACATTCGTATCACTGGCCAACAAATATTCGCGCACCCCTAACTGCAAGGCTTGAATTGGCGCATGAATGTCGCGGCCATCACGATCAAACAACAAAATAGTGGGTGATGGGCGACCTTGCTCTTTAAGCAAAGTTAACAAGGGCAAAGCCCCAGCCTGCACTTCTGCAACTAAAATAGCAGCATTTTTGTGACCATTGCCAAATGCATACAATGTCTCACTAATGCTACGTGTATGATACATTTCAAAACCTGCTTCATTTAACCCTTTTGCGATGGCGCTATCCACCCCTTCTCCACTTGACAGATAAACTACTTGTTGTTTCATAATTCGATTCCCCCCAAAAATTAACAGTTATTTTTTATAGTTGTAATATTTATGGCATAAGCTGCTAGTAAGCCGCAACAATTGCAATAAACTTCCATTTAATTAATCGTAGTCATTCTTCTATTTCCTTCGCGTTACCTTAAAATTTATCCTGATATTTTCAATTTGCTAATGTTTATATCTCTGTGTTTATTTTGAAATATTTTAATTCAGCCACAAGATATTTTCAATGACAGCTAAATGAGTCAACTCATTAAAGTAAGTTAAAAATACAACTTTAGATGCAATTAAAGCCAGTAAAATACTTAGCGAGAATTAGGCGTGTATAAAAACGACGCTCAAACGACTATATCCACAGTGAGCGACGAAATCAATGAGTCGCTAACGTCGACGCATGACACCCCTGAGGTGAGAACACGCGCCGATGATGTGGCGTTGGCGAGAGCCGTAGCAGCGGGCAATACTAATTTGATCGATTCGTTTTGTGCATTGTATGCAAACGATATCGCTCGGTATGCCCGTCGTTTCGTCTCTCGGCTAGAAGCCGAAGAATTGGAGGATATCACTCAAACCGTATTAATTACAGCAGTCACAAATATTGAAACCTATCGCGGTGATAGTAGCTTGAAAACATGGGTGCTGCGCATTGCCCATCATAAATTGGTCGATGCGGTGCGACATCGTGAAGTTCAAGATCGACGCGAATCGGTATTTACGGCAATGCCAGAAAACTGGGAGCCGGAATGGCCTGAACAGCCTGAAGATATTGTGATTGGAGACGAAGAAAAGCGACGTGTAAGCGATGCATTAAACCAATTGCCCGAGCGTGAACGTGTTGTGTTGACCTTGCGATATCTGCAAGATATGGACACCCAAGAAATTGCGCAGGTCATTAAAGTGTCACATCGTTTAACACAAAAAATATTGACCCAAGGTCGCAAACGTATTCGGGCGTTTTTGGGGGTGAGTGATGATTCGGAGGAAGATTAGCTATGTTTTGGTTTAAAAATAAAAAATCAAAAATACCATCTAACGATGCTGAAAAAGCGGCGCAGGCGCAAGCCAACCGTATTCGGGCCGCCCTAAGCCAAATAGATCGCGAGCCAGTGTTAACATCGCGCCAAATTCATAATATGGCAGCAGCGGCGATGGTGGCAAAACGCCGCCAACTTGACCAACGCCGTCGCCCGATGAGCCGCGTGGGCAGAATATTGCGCCCGGGTTTGTCGTTTGGCTTTAGCGCTGCTTCGGCGGCGTGTGTGGCAATGGGGTTTTACCTGATCTTTGGCGGCAACAATGGCCCTATTGTGGCTCAAGCCACCACCGAGGCCCCTTTTGTTTTACGTGAACAACGCAGCGCCTTGGGCTTAAATTGGTATGAAGAAAAACAAATCGAGGCGGGTGCAAATGTGGTCTTTCATGAAGGCGATATGATTTATGCGACCCAACCCGTCACACTTTCTTATTCCAATAGCGATGCCAGCATCATTCAGCCACAATCTGAAGTTGTAGTGTTATCGCGCAATTTAGGCTTAGAAGTGCGCTTTGGGCGCATTGATCATGTGGTGGTTGAAAAAACCGAACACTCAAACGCCGTTTCGGTCATTGAACGACGTGCGCAATATCCATCTCGGTTCGGTGGCGATAACCAATCACCCAATTTGCTGGTTGAAGACCCGGCCAAGGTAAACGGCAATGCAAATTTTGCTGGGCAAACCGAACCCGGGGCGATTTTAATGATCAATAATACGGCAGTCAAATTAGATCCAGAAGGCAAATTTAATATGTCAACCCGCTTGCCCGTTGATCGCCGTGTGCGATTAATCTCGCGCGATTTGGCTGGTAATGAAACACGGCTGACGCAAATTTTAGAATAAATGTCGCATCGAGCTATGCTTACTCATCTGCGCGTTATGATCATACGCATCATTGCCATTCTTTTATGTGCAATGATGGCTGTGCCTTGGGGCATCGACCCCAGCCTAGCCCTTGCAGATGATGAAGTGCGTGATATTGCTCAGGCAACCGCAACTCCTGTCGCAATTCCAACTCAGAGTAATCTAGCTACCTCTACACCAGTTCCAATTCCAACCCCTGTAACCCCCAACGCTTTAACGCCAACGGTCATTAAGCCAACAGCAACCCAGCCAGTGTTATCAACACCGGGTCCAACGGTTATTCCAACCACAGCGATTCCTACCAATACACCTGTGATTGTGCCCCCAACGGCTACCCCTCAGCCGCAGCCGACAGCGACACCGGTGCGCCCACAACCAACATCGCCGCCACAACCACAACCCACAGCAACACCGGTACGTCCACAACCTACGTCGCCGCTACCACAGCCAACAGCAGTTGTCCCAACGGTTATTCCGACTATTGTTCCTACGCCTGCGCCAACGTTCGAAATTGTGCCAACAGCCACTCGGGTCATTATTGCGCCAACCCGTGCCGCCACTCGCGCTCCGATCCCAACCGCAACACCTGAGACAACTTTAACAGCGGCCCCAACGACAACTCCTATCAATACGCCGTTGCCTACGCCTACTGCTATTATCGAGCCAACCGCTACCAGTGTAATGGTTGTTGCGCCCACGCCATTGGCAAAACCAAAATTAAATTATGCAATTTACACCAAAGCCATTGGCGCAAGTTTGCCCGATGTGTCGTTTGTTGGGGTGCATGTGTTTAACGAGGTAAAAC
>CAZLOF010000020.1:4527-18714 GCA_964560745.1 uncultured Thermoflexus sp. | reverse complement strand
AGTGTATACAGCCCCACCTGTAGCTGTAGCTGTAACCACGATACCGCTAGCTGGACTATCACTTACTTCATAAGTCCCGTTTGGGGTGCCATTATCAATCCAAATATGATCACCAATGATAGCCGGGTCAGTCTCGGTGACAAACCAACAAGATTGGGGAATAATCCGGTCGCCAGTCGTTTGAATCGTAAGGCTGGCACTTGTATCACCCGGCGATAATGAAATGGTGCTGTTATCAAACACATCTTGGGCCAAGGTGTAGTAGTGATAAGGACTACGATCAACAAAAGACACACCATCGGTGCTCATAATCGCCCGAAAAAAATCACTACTTAAATGAAGGGCATCACTATGTTGGATGCTATTAAAATAAAACTTGTCATTTTGAATACCCGCATCACCATCCCAAGCCAAACACCCAACATGCTTGGTAATCGATCCACTCGGTATCCTAAACCCATCCATATTCCAAGTTAATGATTCAGGGTTTGCCACAGCCACAAACCCATCATTAATGGCTAAATAACGCGGTTTAGTAATAGCCGGATCTTTATAAGCCACCACCAAAGTCCAGCCGCCCCAGTTGCCGCCGCTACCGGGGTCATTGGCGTCGCTAACAACAGTGCGGCCTGATCCAGCATAAATATCGGCAGCCCAATATAACCCCGCGCCACCTTGCGAAACAAGAGCGGTCACATCTTTTACGGCTCCATATGCCATACTTTCATTAAAATTTCCTGAACCATTGATATATGAAAAAATTTCATCCGCAGTTAAATCAATATAATTACTTGATCCAGGAATTTTAAATTTAATCGTATCGCTAAACGCCGAAATATTTGCCAAGGTTTGGGCATTCGGGTCACTCATCGGGTTATAGGTTGTTCCCGCCGGATATGCACCAGACCAATACAAACGCGCATTTAGGATTTGAGCATTAGACGGCAAGGTCAATGTCGAGGCGCTGGAGTTAAAGGTTACCCCATCGCTATCCGCATCAGCATTCCAAATTGGAAAGTTATCATTCGTGTTACCCTGCGCCCCACTTTGGGTTTGTTCGCAAGTTATACTCGTGCCATAGGCGATGCTGCCCGGTTGGCACTTCATATTGTTATTCCCTAAATAAGTAATATTGCCGCCATTGATAGTTGCCTCATATTTTTGCGTAAATGGCTCAATCACAACGGCTTTAGCGCTTTGTGCTTCGCCAATAAGAGGCTGCAACGCCGAAAGCGTGCTGGGCAATGTCGGTTGTAATGTCGCAATACCTGCCCCACCAGCAGCCATCGCCATTTGCGCCAGTGCCAATACTGAGCGCAATAATTTTTTAGCGAGTTGACTCGATTTTAATGCGAAATAAATAAAGGTCAACGGTGTATTTTTAACGTTTTTCATGATGCATTGACTACTGCAATGTTATTTTCTGGTTTAAAATGAAAAACAAAGGACTGGCTCAAGCAAAATAGATTGAGTTCAGACTTTGCCCAACCTCGGTGTATGTTCCGGCCAAAGATCAATACACTGAGGTTGTCTTTTTTTGTGTTGGTTTAACGGTGATAAACCGGCCTAGCGACACTTTGCGCAATATCAATGACAACTGTCGCACAGCCCGTTCATCTTTAGCGCTAATGCTGAAAAACAAGCAATCGTAAATTTCTAAGTTTCTTCATTTCTCCCTCCTGATTTGTAAACCGCCCCGCTCATGCCGCCAAATCACAAAATTTTTCCCGTCTGTGTTCATCCATACAAAACAATATTAGTGAATCGGCTTGCTAACATTTATCCAATTACATTAAATCATGCCCCTATCAATTTGAATAACATTTATAAACTCATGCGTGCAACGTTTACTGCGCAGACTTTATAAACAAAAAGATTAGAGTCAACCTAGTTGCAACACTTGCTTTTTCAAAGCTACATCTTTAGCATGATTTCCCACGAATATATTTATCATGTTTTCAACAAAATCAGCCCATTCAACCTATCACAAACCAGTAAAATTGTTCCGTTGAAATAAATGACAAAGTAAAACAATAGGACAATAAGACCTTAAATACGGTCTCACTGTCCCACGCAATTCCACCAGCTAGCGACCCTTTCACCCATCCTTCGTCCCTCGCCCAAATACAACTTTTGCCGCACGAAATCTCAAGCGATATCTACAACGATAGTTGCATGGATATTTCACACCAAATCGCGTGTGTTTTTGCAATCGCTATCCTCATCACCCCCACCCTTACAAAGGCCCACGACCTAACCCCACCACAAACAAACGACCTCGAATTTCAAGCCGACATTCAAGCCCACCTCAACGCCGATCACTATTTTGAAGGTGTGACAGCATTACATCAACAATTGCAACACGACTATGAGCATTATGACTACACTCGCGCCGCACCCATTCTCAAAAATAATGACAGTGCCGCCGAGCGGGCCGAAGCCCCCAACGGCAATGAGCACCTCGTCGGGCGCTGGTCGCCAGTGTTTGAATGGCCGGTCGTGGGTATTTTTAACACCCTGCTGCCTAACGGCAAAGTATTGGCATGGGATTCTGTCGGCGATGCCGCGGCTGAGACCATTGCTGTGCATAACCGCACCCGCGCCGCTGTGTGGGACCCTGCCACCAACACCCACACCCGCGTCGATGTGATTGGCGAGAATATTTTTTGCGCCGGTTATAGCCATTTGCCCGATGGCAGCCTGTTTACAGCGGGCGGCAACCTCAACGCCGCGCTCGACGGCATTCGCTCAACCTATACCTTCAACCCCTTTGCCCCAGCGTGGCGGCGCGGCCCCGATATGCAACAAGGCCGTTGGTATCCCTCAGTCACGCCCCTCGCCAATGGTGAATTGCTCATCACGGCTGGCGGCCCCAACTTAGCCGAGGTACGCCAAACCGATGGCACATTACGCAGCCTAAGCAATGCCCGCTTAGGCTTACCTTTTTACCCTTGGATGCAAGTTGCGCCCAACGGCACCGTGTTTTATGCTGGCCCCAGCCAAGCCCTGCGCTCGCTCGACACCAGCGGCGCTGGGGCATGGCAAAGCCACCGCGACCGCGATGATGTTTTTCGCACCTACGGCAGCTATGCCATGTTTGACATCGGCAAAATTTTGGTGGCAGGTGGCGAAAAATCGGTCAAATCGGCCTATGTGCTCGATATTAACGACGACACACCCGGCGTTAGCCGCACCGCCAACATGGCCAATGGTCGCCGCCAACACAATTTAACTGTGCTGGCCGATGGCAGCGTATTAGCCACCGGCGGCAATAACAATGGGGCCGCTGGGATTGACAAAGCGGCCTCGGTTTATGCCGCCGAAATGTGGCTACCAAATAGCGGCACATGGCGCACCCTTGCCAGCAACCAACGCCCACGCCAATACCATTCCACCGCCTTGCTTTTGCCCGATGGTCGTGTGCTCTCGTCGGGGGGCGGCATTTGCGGCGATTGTTTGCGTATTGGCTATCTTGAACGCAACGCCGAAATTTTCTCGCCGCCCTATTTGTTTAAAAAAGATGGCTCAGGCCAATTGGCAACCCGCCCCAACATCGCCAACGTCTATGAGCAAATTGGCTACGATCAGCCCTTTGCCATTACCACCGCCCAAGCCAACCGCATCGTCAAAGTGGCACTGGTGCGTTTGTCGTCTGTCACCCATTCGGTTGACCAAGAGCAGCGTTATGTGCCGCTCGCCTTTACCGCGGGTGATGGGGTGTTGAGCGCCCGTGCGCCCGTCAATGCCAATATTGCCCCACCGGGTTATTATATGTTGTTTATCATCGACAGCGACGGTGTGCCCTCGGTAGCCAAAATGGTGCAAGTATTGCGCACCAGCAGCGATGCAGCCTTGGTTGGCTGGTGGAATTTTGACGAAGGCAGTGGGAACACCGCCGTCGATACATCGGGCTATAACAACAACGGCGAGATGCGCAATGGCGCAGATTTTGGCGCTGGCAAAGTGCGCAGCGCCCTCAATTTACGCGGCACAAATAATAGTTATGTGCGCATCCCGCGCTCTAGCAGCCTCGACACCGTCACCAGCCGCATCACCGCAATGGCGTGGGCCTACCCCAACGCCAGCACCGGCGACTTTACGCCCCTACTCACCCGTCAACACCTCGGTGTGGTTCACCCCGACCAATACTACCTTGGCTTTGGCAATGGGCAATTTAAATGGCATGTTGGCACAAGCACCCAAGAAACCTCGTGTTATTGGGGCGTAATGCCCGCCGGGCGCTGGGTGCATTTGGCTGGCACCTACGATGGCGCTCAACTGCGTTTATATGTCGATGGGGTCGAGGTATGCAACCAACCCCTCAGCGGCAACATTCCGATTGATGGCAACCCTGTCACCATTGGGGCCGAAGAAAATGGCCCCGATCATGACCCCGTTGGCGAGTTTAATGGCCGCATCGACGATGTGCGGCTATATCGGCGGGTGTTAAGCGCCAGCGAAATTGCCAGCTATGTGCGCAGCATCGGCAACCCGCCGCCGCCGCCCACCCCCACGCCAACCCCCATCACCCAGCCACCCACCCCAACCCCCACCCCACAACCCAATCTCGGCTGTAGCGACAACTTGCTTATCGACCCCAGCTATGAAGGCGCAAATGCGGCGGCGGTGTGGAATGGGTCAATTGCCTTGATAAATGATGCCCAACACGGCAATTATGCGGCGCGGCTATCGCCCATCGGCGGCAGCGGGCAGTTGGTGGCGGTGAATGGCGCTGTGGCAGGGCGCAGTTTTAGCGCCTCGGTTTGGCGCAAAGTAGGCAGCGACCAGCCCGATTACACCTTGGGGTTGGCGTTTTATGATGCCAATTACGCCCCAATTAGCAACGAAACCACCGACCATAGCATCGGCCCAGCTTATGCCCAACACAGTGTATCGGGCATTGCGCCAGCCAACATAGCCTATGTCGGCGTGTTTGTCTACAATGGCGGTGGCGGCGATGTCATCATCGACAATTGGTGTTTGCGCCAAAGCACTCCGCCCGTGCCCGGCCCATTGCCCAGCGGCTGGCGCACCTATCTACCGCTTTCGTGGCGGCGCTAACTTGACAGTGTCACATTCGCAAATGCAAACAGGTTTTCGCCGATTTCACTATGCCTTCCCTTGCCTATGGCAAGGGAAGGCATAGTGAAATCGGCATACGTCTCTTTTAAACAGTGCTACTGTTCCGCGATCTTATCTTCAAAGCGCATCAACACGCATTTGCTATGACAATTATCACCTAAGATTTACGTTTAAACGCTTATAATAATATGTTCGCTTTTTCAGGCCAGCAATAATTTAATCACCAACTACCAAAATGATTCAAGAACGCAAAGACATCCGTAATATCGCCATCATCGCCCACGTAGACCATGGCAAAACCACCCTAGTAGACGCATTGCTAAAACAAACAAGCGTATTTCGCGAAAACCAAGTCGTGGTTGAGCGCGTAATGGATAGCAACGATCTTGAACGTGAACGCGGTATCACCATTTTGGCCAAAAATACCTCGGTGGTTTATAAAGACACCAAAATTAATATTGTCGATACCCCGGGTCACGCCGATTTTGGCGGTGAGGTTGAACGTGTGATGAACATGGTAGACGGCGTTTTGTTGCTGGTCGATGCTGTCGATGGCCCAATGCCACAAACCCGCTTTGTGTTACGTAAGGCATTGGCAATGGGGCATAAGGCAATTGTAGTGGTGAATAAAATTGACCGCCCCAATGCACGCCCCAATTATGTGACCAACGCCACCTTTGATTTGTTTATCGAATTGGGCGCAAGTGATGAACAATCTGAATTCCCAATTATTTATACCAATGCAATCGAAGGCTTGGCCTCGACTGACCCCGAAGATTTTAAGCATCCTGACAGCGAGCATTCACCCAAAAACCTGAGTCCATTATTTGATGCCATTGTGCGTTATTTACCCGGCCCTCGGGTTGATTTTGATGCCCCATCTCAATTGCTTGTCACCACGCTTGGCTATGATGACTATAAGGGGCGTATTGCCATTGGCCGCTTGTCAGCAGGCAAATTGAATAAGGCGCAAGAAGTGATGCGTATTGCTACCGATGGCACACAATTTAAATGTAAATTAGCCTCGGTCTTTACCCACCAAGGGTTGACTCGGGTTGAAATGCCCACCGTCGAAGCTGGCGATATTGTGGCCGTGACGGGAATACCTGATATTTATATTGGCGAAACCATCGCTGATGTTCAGAACCCGATTGCATTGCCGCCAATTCGGGTCGAAGAACCTACCGTGCGGATGACCTTCGGCGTTAACACCAGCCCATTTACTGGGCGCGAAGGCACCTGGGGCACCACCCGTAAATTGCGTGAGCGTCTTTATCGTGAGCTTGAAAGCAATGTGTCGTTGCGGGTCGAAGACGGCGCTTCGGCAGATAAATTTGTGGTGAGCGGGCGCGGTGAATTGCATTTGGTGGTGTTAATTGAAACCATGCGCCGCGAAGGGTATGAGTTTGAAATTGGCAAGCCAGAGGTAATTTATAAGACCGATGAAAACGGCCAAACACTCGAACCTTATGAAGAATTATTTATCGAAGTGACCGACGAATACCTCGGTAGCATGGTCGAGATGTTGGCCGCCCGCCAAGGCCAAATGCTTGATATGAAGCATAACAGTTCATCTGCGTCTTCGGGCACAAACGTCACTTCGGTGCTCATGCACTATAAAATCCCTACCCGTGGTTTGTTTGGTTTTCGTGGGCAAGTGCTTACCAGCACCCGCGGCACTGTCGTGATGAATACTTTGTTTTGGGGCTATGAGCCAATGACCTCAGGTGAAATGCGCCGACGTGATCGTGGCTCGTTGATTGCATGGGAAGATGGCGAAGCCGTGACCTATGGCTTGCGAACTGCGGTCGAGCGTGGGCAACTATTTATTGAAGCCAGCACGATGGTCTATGAAGGCATGATCGTGGGCGAACACGCCCGCCCAGATGACCTGGAAGTAAACGTATGTAAGACCAAAACCTTAACCAAAGTGCGCAGCCGTTCAAGCGATCACGATACTAGCCGGTTGCCTCCCATCCGTGTCATGTCTTTAGACGACTGCGTCGAATACATTGCCGATGATGAATTGGTTGAAGTAACGCCGTTAAATATTCGGATGCGCAAGCGTTTGTTGAGCAAAGATGAACGCTCTAAAATTACAAAGGCCATGAAAGAAGCCATGTCTGGGGGCTAAGCTTAAACGCCGCTTTGAAAACGGAACATACACCTCAGGTTATTTTTTACCCGCGTTCAACCTCGGCATTGAAAAAAGGCTGGGATCAGATAGCACGGGTAGCGGCCTTGACGCTTGGGCCGGCTGGCCGCAATGTGGTAACGACCAATAATATCAGCAGCAAGGTCGAAATTCAGAGCGATGCCGCCACGATTGCCCGCCGGATTGTGGCGTTGCCCAATCACGCCGAAGACATGGGCGCTATGCTCATGCGCAACCTGATTTGGCGCATGTCGCAACGGGTGGGCGATGGCAGCGCCACTGCCGCCGTCATCGCCCAAGCCATATTTGATCAGGCCAGCCGCTACCGCGCCGCGGGGGCCAATGTCATGTCGCTAAAAACCGGCATCGAAGCTGCAATGACGGCGGCGCTCGATCTATTAGCCCAAATGGCGATGCCGGTGCGCACCCATACCGAGTTGATTGGCTTGGCGCATAGCATGACAGGGCATGACGGCCTGAGCAATTTGCTAGGCGAGATGTTTTATAACCTCGGCTCCGAAGCTCATATTCAGGTCGAAGAATATGTTGCGCCCTACCTCGACCGTGTTTATCTTGAGGGCGGGCGTTGGGTTGGGCGTATTGCATCACCCTATCTTTATACCGAGCCAAGCGCCCGCTGTAGCGTGTTGACCGATTGTGCGGTGGTGTTATTTGAAGGCGATGTAACCTCGGCTGATCAAATAATGCCTTTGCTTGAACTATTGGCCAATGCCCCGCCAACTGCTCGTAAAGTCGCGCTTTTTGCGCATGAGATTAGTGGCGAGGCGCTTGGCACGCTAGTTGCCAATCATCAAGCCAAAACGGTAGAAGTGCTGGCGGTTGAATTGCGCCGCGCTGGGGCACAACGCGAAGCCGATTTTGCCGATTTAGCCGTGTTGACTGGTGCAACAGTGCTGTCGTTTGATCGTGGGCAATGGCTGCAAGATATGCGTATGTCTGATTTTGGTTTAGCGCGCCGGGTCGAAGCGACTCCAGATCAATGTTTGGTGAGCGGCGAAACGGGCGCATCGGGTGGTTCACAAACCGCTATCGATGCACATTTGCACACCTTACACACGCGCATCAAACTTTTGCCAAGCCATGAGGCAGATCATGCAAATTTTGTGGCCGATTTACAGCAACGGATTGCGCGTTTGGTGGGGCGGGTTGCCACCCTTAAAATTGGGGCTTATAGTGAAATTGAGCGCCAGTTGCTCATTGATAAGGCCAATAAAGCCTTACGAGCCTTGCCATTGGCAATTAATGAGGGGGTTGTGGCGGGCGGTGGTTGCGCTTATTTGAAAATGGCGCAGGCGCTGAGGATGCAAAGCCAAGAAGCAAGATCTAAGAACCAAGAACCACGCGCTATAGACTCAGCACTTAGCACTCAGCACTTAGCACTCAACACTGATGAGTGGTATTGGGGATGGGATATTTTGGCGGTGGCGCTTGAGGCCCCGTTTATACAAATTTGCAAAAATGCCGGGATTGATGAGCCTGATATATTTGTGGCAGCTATTTGTAAAACGCGCCGCAAAATGGCCTTTGATGCATTGACACAACAATTGTTACCCGCCCGAAAATCGGGGCATTTAGATGCGGTTGGGGTGTTGCGCGAGGCCTTACAAATTGCAGTTAGTGGCGCACTAATGGCATTGACCGTTGATGTAATGGTATTGCATCGTGACCCCAAAGTAATGATGGAGCCTTAATTTGCAAGATTCAAAAAGGCAATGATGACAATGGGTTATAGTTAATGCCATTAGTGCCAAATTGACACGAATACAATTATGCAAGAGGAAAAATCAACTATGAGTTTTATTGAATCGATTATTGCGCGTGAAATCCTTGATTCACGTGGGAACCCAACTGTCGAGGCCGAAGTTTATTTGAGCGGAAGCGGTGTGGGGAGAGCAAGTGTGCCAAGTGGAGCCAGCACAGGCGAATATGAGGCTTGGGAGTTGCGTGACGGCGATAAAGGGCGTTATGGTGGCAAAGGTGTGCAAAAAGCCATTAAACATATTAATACCGAAATTGCAGCGGCGTTAGAGGGTTGGTATGCCGGTGATCAAACCGGTATTGATAAGCTCTTGCTACAGTTAGATGGCACACCAAATAAAAGTAATTTAGGCGCAAATGCGACCTTGGCCGTAAGCTTGGCTTGCGCCAAAGCCGCCGCCATTAGCACTGGGCAGCCGCTTTACCGTTATTTGGGCGGGGTCGATGCGCATGTGTTGCCAACGCCGATGTTGAATATTTTGAATGGCGGCAAACACGCAGACAACAGCACCGACATGCAAGAATTTATGATTTTGCCCGTCGGCGCAGAATCATTTACCGAGGCCATTCGTTGGGGCGTTGAGGTCTATCATACCTTGGCAAAAGTGCTAAAAAGCAAGGGCTATGGCACCAACGTAGGCGATGAAGGCGGCTTTGCACCAAGCTTAAAATCGAATGTCGAAGCGGTTGAATTGATTTTGACTGCCATTGAAAAAGCTGGTTATAAACCCGGCGAAGATTTTGGCATTGGCATTGACTGCGCTGCCAGTGAGTTGTTTCAAGAAGGTCGCTATGTGTTGTCGAAAGACAAAAAGCAATTGAATAGCGATGAAATGGTGGCTTATTGGGCCGAATGGGTGAAACAGTATCCGATTGTATCAATTGAAGACGGTTTAGACCAAAATGATTGGGACGGTTGGGTGAAATTAAACGCCACATTGGGCGACAAAATTCGCTTGATTGGCGACGATTTGTTGGTAACAAACCCCGATTTTATCGATCGTGCGATTCAAGCCAAGGCTTGTAATGCCTTGTTGTGCAAAGTCAACCAAATTGGCACCCTGAGCGAAGCTATTGCCGCCGTGCGCAAGAGCCATCGAGCTGGCTGGGGTGTAGCGGTGTCGCATCGTAGCGGCGAAACCGAAGACACCACCATTGCCGATTTGTGTGTGGCGCTAAATACAGGTTTAATTAAAACTGGCGCGCCAGCGCGTGGTGAACGCACCGCAAAATATAATCAACTCATTCGTATCGAAGAAGAATTGGGCGATGCGGCTGAATATGCAGGGTTAATGGCCTTGCGCTAAAAACAGCACGAAGGGCAATTTAAAAGAGGCGATGCCGAAATCACTATTCTTCCATCCCGCGTAGGGGTGGAAGAATAGTGATTTCGGCGAAAATTTGTTTTAATTTTCGTTGGCTATTACGAAGATACGCTTTTTATTTATGTCGATTCTTGTTGGGACCTATCAACTGTGTTCGGCCACTTTTTACAAGGCTAATGGCGAGGCGTTGCATTTGTATGGCGATCAACCTTTAGGCCTGTTGGTTTATACGGCTGATGGGTATATGATTGGGCAAGTGATGCAACAAGCACGCCCGACCTTGCCGCGCAATATTCATGCGCCTCATGCTCTCACCGATTATCAAGCCATTTTGAAGGGGTATATTGCTTATTGGGGCACTTATCGCATTGATGAGGCTAAGCAAACTGTGACGCATCATGTGATTGGCAGCCTCATCCCCAATTGGGTGGGCGGCGAACAAGTGCGGCATTATGAAATTGCAGCCAATCGGCTGATTTTGCGCACACCCCCCGCTGTATTGCGGGGCGAGGCTTTGGCGGGTGAGTTAATTTGGCAGCGGGTTTAAAGTGTAAAAATTAAAACAAATTGTCGCTAAACGCACAATCACTTTGTTTTTGGCGAGGGCTTTGCCTTCGCCAAGCACTAAATGATCGTGCGTTCGACATTACATTTTGGGGAAATGCCCGAATGATTAAGAAGATGCGCCAGCAGTGTCTAACACAGCACGAATGATCTTATCGTAACCTGTGCAGCGGCAAAGATTGCCCGCCAACCAATAGCGCACCTCATGTTCGGTTGGATGTGGGTTTTTATCGAGCAAGGCTTTGGCTGCAACGATGAACCCGGGGGTGCAAATACCACATTGCAAAGCCGCGTGTTCGAGAAATTTTTGTTGCAGTGGGTGTAACCCTTCTTTGGGCGCAATGCCTTCAATGGTGGTGATTTTTGCGTCTTCACATTCGGCTCCTAGCACCAAACATGAGTTGACGAGCCGACCATCCATTAATACACTGCACGCGCCACAGTTGCCATTGTTACAACCTTCTTTCGAGCCGGTCATGTTTAGCCCATCGCGCAGCACCTCAAGCAAGCTCTGATTTGGCTCACACAAAAATTCAACAGGTTCACCATTAACTGTGGTTGAGACTTGGATTTTTTTTGACATTTTAGAATTTTAGAGATTAAGTGATTCAGCTTAAATTTTTAGCTGGGTCAATTGGTCTCTGACTAGCGATTTGCACGTTCAATTGCGATTGCCAAGGCGCGTTTTACCATAACGCCAACCAAATGCACCCGTTGTTCAACGGTGCCACGCATATCGGTGATGGGTTTGGCGGCAGCTTGGGCGGCAACAGCACAAGCGTTGATGGCGCTTGTATCGCTGGTGTTATGTCCAATTAAAGCCGCGCTCGCCTCATTCACCAGCAATGGCGTGGGGGCAACAGCACCGATGGCAACGCGGGCATTGGTAATGGTATTGCCGTCTAAAGTGACGGTTACACCCGCGCTAGCAACGGCAATATCCATCTCGTTGCGGGGGATAAAGCGCAAATAAGCCCCACCACTATGGGCGGGTTGTGCCGGTATGCGCAGGCTGACGAGCAATTCGCCGCGTTGCAGACAATTGCGCCCGGGCGCAGTGCAAAAAGCCTCAACTGGCACTTCACGCCACCCACCTGTGCCGGCAATGACACACACAGCACGATGCGCAATGAGTGACGGAATGCTGTCACCGGCAGGTGAAGCAGTGCAAAGGTTGCCGCCTACACTGGCGCGGCCTTGAATCGCCGTGCCACCGATCAGGGTGAATGAATCCATCAGCCCCGGAAATGCCGCAGCGATCGCCGCATTGCCATAAATTTGATGGCAAGGGGTAGCGGCCCCGATGATGAGCGAGCCGTCACTATTTAATGTAAGCTGCGACAGGTCAGGGATCTTCTTGACATCTAACACATATTTCGCACTTCGGCGACCCTCGCGTAGTTGTACGATTAGGTCGGTGCCACCACTCAAGGCTTTGGCCTGCTCACCTTCACGGTAAAGCACTGCCACCGCTTGTTCGATGGTCGTGGGTTTTAGATATTCAAAGTTTTGCATAAATAAGAGAACTAAGAACCAAGAACCAAGAACCAAGATGTAAGAACTCAGGATAAAGAATAAGGATCGAAGGCTTAAAACCTAGCTCTTTCTTCTTGGTTCTTGGTTCTTGGCTCTTGCTTTTTTACTCTACTTTATCTTCCAAACTGGTAACAAAATTATCGACTAGGCGACCTGCGGCATTGCGTCCACCCCAGCCAAAAGCGACGGCGACAGCGATGCCAAGACCACCGATCATAGCACCAAAGGCTAAGTTCACAATATCATTTGCGACACCCATTTGGCGTAGCGCCATTGCGCCGCTAAACAAAATAATGGCAATACGTGCCAGCGAGGCCAACCCGCGTGAATTGGCTAAAGCCATATTGTCGATGATATTTGCGACGAAATTGGCGAGAAACAAACCAATGGCCAAGACGATTAAGCCAGAAAGCACTTGGGCTGCAATTGCACCCATATTGCTAATAATGTTAGACAACGATGCAAAGCCGATTACTTCGGAGGCCTGAATGGTTGCTAATACCATAATGCCAATTAAAACCAATGCCCCCAAAACTTCGGGCAACGATTGGGGTTTGAGCATATTAGGGCGTTGCATTTTGATACCATTGCTCATATTTGCCAATTGTTTTTGGGCGATATTTTCGACAATGCGTTTGATAGTGCGCCCGATTACCCACGCAACCACTAGCAAAATGGTAGCCGCAGCAAAGCGGGGCAATAGGCGCAAAATCGTTTGTAGCAATCCACTCACCGGCTGAGTGACTGATTCAAGCCCAAGTGGTTGTAACGCGGCAGCAATAACCGGCAACATGATGAGAACGAACACGCCACCAGAGACCAGACCAGCTAAACCATTGGCCCCAAGCGAGTCGCCTAAACCTAATGACGAAGCTAGTTTTTCAGAGCCAGCCGCGTGCAAAATATTGGTAAGAATTTGGCGCACCAGACGAGCAACAAAGAACCCGATAGCAAGAATGGCAATTGCACCGATCAGTTTGGGCAAAAAGCCAAGCACTTGCTCGATCATGCTTTGAATGGGTGTGGTTACACTACTTAGGCCTAACGATTGCAACGCCGCCATCACCACTGGCAGCAAAATCATAACAAAAACAATGCTGCCAAGCAAACCCGCTAAACCATTTGCGCCAAAGGCATTGCTCATGCCCATTTTTGCAGCTAGGGTCTCAGAGCCAGCCGCGTGCAAAATGTTGGTTAAAATTTGGCGCACTAGCCGCGCCACAAAAACGCCAACCACCAAGATTACAGTGGCAGCAAGCAATTGTGGCACATAACCTAGCAATTGGTTAAGCACATTTTGAACAGGGAACAACACGCCAGTAAGCCCAAATGATTGCAAGGCAGATGTGATCACCGGCAACAAGATCAGCACAAATACAATGCTGGCAACAAGGCCAGCCAAACCTGCTTCGCCAAATGAACTGGCAATGCCCAGCCGCTCGGCCAAACGCTCTGAGCCAGCCGCTTGTAATACGCCCGTTAAGATTTGGCGTGCCACCCGCGCAATGATAAAGCCGACGATAAGAATTAACACGCCCCCTAATAATTGTGGGGCATAACCGAGCAATTGGTTGATGACATTTTGAATAGGTGCAAGAATGCCTGTTAACCCAAATGATTGCAGCGCCATTGCAACGATGGGTAACAACACCAATACAAACACAGCGGTTCCGGCCAAATTGGCTAAGCCACCTTCACGAATGGTGCTGCTAAGGCCAAGATTGACGGCTGCGGGCTGCTCGGCAG
>CAZLOF010000020.1:0-4517 GCA_964560745.1 uncultured Thermoflexus sp. | reverse complement strand
GTATTTAGCGCATTGGTGACCACCCTACGTAATAAACGAGCAATAAATAAACCAATGGCGAAAATGACAACCCCCGCAACCAATTGCGGCAAGTAACCCAATATCTGGTTAACCAGTGATTGCACAGGGCCGAGCAAGCCATCTAAACCCAAAAGCCGTAAGACGATAGGCAAGGCCATTAGCCACACAAACCAATACCCAGCGCTCCCTAACGTGCCTGTTAAGGCCGTTCCGGTGCGTTCATCAAGCCGCGCCCCACGGGCGGTGCGCCCAATCGCACCTTTGACAATGCTAGCGATGACCCACACCACCAACAATAAAAGTAACACGCCCAAAATCTTGAGTGCGAGTGACCCTGCCGCAAATACAGTGGGGTTGTTAATCAATTCATTAATATTTGGCACAAAAAAAACCTCCGTTGGGTATTATAGCTAGCCAGAAAAGTCTTTTCTCAAGGGCTATTTCACCAAAATCAGTATCTATCGTCAAGCATAACTTGATGGGGGATACTAATTTTGGTATTTCCTCGATTTTTTTCCTTTTTGGACAGCAAATAAAAAAGGCGAGGTGATGACCTCGCCTTTTTTATTTGCTGATTAATATGGCTTAGCCTTCGAGCTTGTCAACCCATTTGTTAACCAAACGACCGGCGGCATCACGCCCACCCAAACCAAAGGCGACGGCGGCGGCAACGGCCAACGCACCAAAGGTCCAGTTGGTAATATCGCTGGCAACGCCCATTTGGCGCAAGGCCATTGCTACAGTCAAGACGATGATGCCAATACGAGCAACACGAGCCAGTGTGCCTGCATTCTCCATCTCAGTGGCTTTGATGGTGTTGGCGGCGGCGTTAGCCAACCACAAACCGACCCCTAGTACCACCACACCACTTAACACTTGGGCAGCAACTGCCCCAAATGAAGAAACGAGGCCGGATACCATCGTTAAACCAACGATATCGGCGGCTTGTGTAATAGCAACGAGCATGATGCCAAACAACACCAAACGCCCCACCATGGTTGATGGGCCAGATGAGGTATCTTTGACCATGTTGCCAAGGCCAAGTTTGTGGAATACATTATCAAAACCAACCCCACTTAACACGCTGCTGGCAATATCGGCAATGACACGGCCAATGACCCATGACAACCCAATCACGATTGAGGCTGTGATTAAACGTGGCAACATATTGAGAATGGAATCTAACATGCTGCTGACAGGGCGTGTCACCGATTCAAGCCCCAAAGGTTGCAAAGCGGCGGTGATAACGGGCAACATGATTAAGACAAATGCAACTGTGCCAGCCAAACCCGCCAATCCCCCTGAGCCAAATGAGCCTTGGGCACCCAAACGATGCGCCAGTTTTTCGGCCCCGGCAGCATTAAGCAAATTGGTAATGATTTGGCGAACCATGCGGGCCACAAACAAACCAACACCCAAAATAACCGCTGCGCCAGCCAATTTCGGCAAGAACCCAAGAAGCTGATCAATAAGGTTTTGAACAGGGGTGAGTAAACCAGTGAGACCTAAGTTGCCAAGAATGATAGGCAACGCCATAAGCCAAGTAAGCCAATAACCCGTATTGGCAAGTGTGGCGGTGAGGCCATTGCTCTTGGCGCGGCCATCTAAATTGGTAGAAGCCCCCACACGGCTGATCACACCTTTAACGATGTTGGCGATAACCCAAGCGATGACTAAAATGACAATAGCCCCGATGAGCCGTGGAATAAACGGACCGATATTACTTAGAATTGAATCAAAAAATGGTTGAATATTCATATTTCCCCTCTAACTTATCTTAATTTAAGGTTTTAAGATTATAGCTTGATTTAAGCTAAAATGCTAGCGACTTTTACCAGATACCAGAAAAATATCGTTAAAAATATCAAGATACTTAGAGTTTATAAGTAATATTTCCTGATTTAAGATGATAAATTTGTAACAATGGATAGCGTTATGTAATTTATGGGCAATAGGGGCGTTCTTTATTCGTTAATGTCGAAATATTGAGAAGATATAAAACTAGCGTCTTTGACGCGCAGCTTCAAAGAAAATAACGCCACAAGCAACGGCAGCATTAAGCGATTCGACCTGATTAAACATGGGAATATGAATGGCCTGGGTCATGATTTGTTGGGCTTGTGCGCTCATGCCTTCGGCTTCGCTGCCAATAATCACAGCGCAAGGGTCACGCCACGCCACTGTGTCGTAGGGTTTTGAATTAATGACAGAGGTGCCATATATATTGCGCCCTGCACAATATTGTTTGATCTCTACCCACGCCATCGTACGCAAATTTAATCGCCCATGCGCCCCCATACCACCACGCACAACCTTAGGGTTATAGGCATCAACACAACCGGGCGCAAATAAAACCTCGTGACAACCTGCGCCAGCCGCGACCCGCAAACAGGCCCCCATGTTGCCGGGGTCGCGCAATTGATCGAGAATAAGGATGGGGGCAATACTGGTTGTAGTCGACGCGGCGATATTTTTAGGTGACGGCATTTTAAAAATTGCCAACACCCCAGGTGGGGTGACCTCGCTCGATACTTCACGCATCAAAGCATCTGAAATTGGCAACCCTAAAATATTGGGGTGTGCTCGTTGCCATGCTAGCGCAACATCATTGGTGCTGAGCAGCACAAAGGTGATTTGCAAGCCACAATCGATAAGGTCATTAATGAGTTTGACACCTTCAACAACAAATAATTGCTCGTGTTCGCGCACACTGCGGTCGCGTTGTAATTGGCGCACCAATTTGATACGCGGGTTTGTAGATGAGGTAAGAATAATGTAATGATAAGGCAAATTCCTAAAATCGGCAAAACCTTCATCAACTCAGAATCTGCGCTATTACATGCGCCTCATTTAAACACGGGGCAAGCTAAAGTAAAAAGTTGACCCAGATTTACCGTCGCTTTCTAACCAAATGCGGCCACGATGGGCTTCGATAAACACTTTTGCCAAATATAACCCTAAGCCAGTCCCGGATTGTTTTTGGGTCGCGCTGTCTTGCGCACGATAAAAACGATCAAAAACGAAGGGCTGATCATTTTCGGCAATACCTTTGCCATGATCTGCCACCGAAATAATCACTTCGGTATCACTGGTTTTGCCAGTAACACGAATTTCGCCACCATTGGGTGAATATTTGATCGCATTCGAGATTAAATTGCTCAATACTTGAGTAATACGTGCCTCATCGGCATAAACTAATGGCAAATCTTTTGAAATATCGGCAATTAAGGTGTGACCTTTGGTTTGCAGTTGAAATTTCTTGACTACGCGCACCACCAAATCATCAATATCTAACTCTACTGGCGAGAGCTTAAAAGCACCACTTTGGGCGCGTGACGCATCAAGCAAGTTGTCAATCAGATCGGTCAAGCGATCCGCTTCTTCTTCAATCACCTTCAAACTTTCGCGCATGGTCGCTTCATCCCATTTTGCCCCCGGGTTTGCCATGGTGTTGGCATAGCCCTTAATTAGGGCAACTGGCGTTTTTAGCTCGTGCGAAACAGCCGAAATAAAGGTGGATTTCATTTCGTCGGCCACCGTCAATCGACGACGTTCATGCTCTAAGCGGGCATAAATTTGGGCATTGTGAACCGCGATTGCCGCTTGGTCAGCAAAACTGCGTAAAATCTCACGGTCGTCACTCGAAAAACCGCTGCCGCGCACCCGCATAATATATAAATTCCCTAGTATGTCCTCGCCCGAATTTAAGGGCAAACCAACCACTTCGAGAAACCCCATGCCAATTTCTTGCACAACGGTGGCGAGACGGCGTTCCATCCGAGTCATACCTTCGCGCCAATTGCTTGACTCGGCCATGATTGGGTTTAATTGGTCAAGCAAAGTCTTGGCAACGCCAACATAGGCCCGAATACGATATTGCCCATCTGGCTCAACCAGTGCCACCAATCCAGCTTGCCCTGTCAGCATTTCAACCGACGACTGTAATACTAATTTCAGCACCTCGTCAATATCGAGCTGGGCCGAAATAGCGCGGGTAATTTTTAGCAAATAATCGCGTTGACGTACACGATAATCGGTAAGAAGATGTGTTTGAACCAACATAGAAACCACTTGCCGCTGAGTTGTAGCGACTGACGATGCAAACTTCTGCCCCCATAAATTCACTTGTTGCGACCATTGTCGGGCCAGATTAGGTTGTTGTATGCTGATCATTTTATCTCCTCTTGTTGACCCAACTCAAACCAATGGCTGTGCCAGCAATGGCAAACAAAGCGCTCGCCAAAAATAACCCAACGACGATAGGGGTGCGCGGGTCGGCAGGCAGGGCGCTGGGGCCACTTTGCACAATCGCTACCTGTCGCCCTAATTCATCGGCAGAGGTAAATTCGAGTGGGCGCGGCGTGGGTGGTAATAGCGCACCGGCTGGCGCAAGGTCAATTGGCCCATTTGAATCACTCACAGCGATCTTAAGCCGTTTTAGATCTGGCGCATAAACTCCAAGATTAAATTGCAGATCATCGGCTGCGGCAGTGACC